>NZ_JAHUTG010000007.1:0-261382 GCF_020889545.1 Rhodococcus sp. I2R | reverse complement strand
TCGTCGGCATACTGCACGGCTGCTTACGCCACCACACCGAATACGACGAACACACCGCCTGGGCACACCGAACCGCGCAACAGCCCACCGCCGCTTGACAAATTACGGACCTGGGATGTCTAGGGCGCCTGGGTAACGAGTTCGGAACCGTCGAGTGATTTCCCAGGTCAGACCATGGCCGTGTACCCTCCAAGGGTTGCTGACGCAACGACCCTCCTGCCACGGATCGTCCGTGGCCGTTTTCACTAGTCCACAGGAGGTGATGAGGTCTTATGCGTCATTACGAATTGATGGTCATTCTCGACCCCAATCTGGACGAGCGCACTGTCGCTCCGTCACTCGACACGTTCCTCAACGTCGTTCGCAAGGACGGCGGCAGCGTCGACAAGGTCGATGTCTGGGGCAAGCGTCGTCTGGCCTACGAGATCGCCAAGCACGCCGAGGGCATCTACGCCGTTGTGAACATCAACGCCGAGCCTGCCACCGTGAGCGAGCTCGACCGCCAGCTCGGTCTCAACGAGTCCGTTTTGCGCACAAAGGTCCTGCGACAGGGCAAGTAATTGTCGTTGCTCGCCTCTAGGCTGGCATCAACAAAGACTTCTCTACTGAAAGAGGAACCATGGCAGGCGAGACCGTCATCACCGTCGTCGGAAACTTGACGGCAGATCCAGAACTTCGCTTCACCCCGGCCGGTGCGGCCGTGGCCAACTTCACTGTTGCGTCCACTCCGCGCACGTTCGACCGTCAGACCAATGAATGGAAAGACGGAGACGCCCTCTTCATGCGCTGCAACATCTGGCGTGAAGCTGCGGAGAACGTGGCCGAGAGCTTGACCCGTGGGGCACGAGTAGTCGTGACCGGCCGGCTCAGGCAGCGTTCCTATGAAACGCGTGAAGGCGAAAAGCGAACTGTCGTCGAGCTCGAAGTCGACGAGATCGGTCCATCTCTGCGCTACGCCACTGCGAAGGTCAACAAGGCCAGTCGCGGTGGGGGTGGCGGCGGAGGCGGCTTCAGTGGTTCCTCGGGTGGATCGGGCGGAGCGCGCCCGGCCTCGAAAGCGGGATCCAATTCCGGTGGAGACGATCCGTGGGGCAGTGCTCCCGCGGCGTCCGGCTCCTTCGGCGGATCTCGCGGCGGGGACGACGAGCCTCCGTTCTAGATCCTTCGCGATCGAGAACAACCAGATGTAACGGAGAAAGACCATGCCCAAACCGCCATTGCGCGACAAGGTGCTCAAGAAGAAAGCGTGTTCCTTCTGCAAGGAAAAGAACGCGCAGATCGATTACAAGGACACGACGCTGCTGCGTAAGTACGTCAGCGACCGCGGGAAGATCCGCGCGCGTCGAGTCACCGGCAACTGCGTCCAGCATCAGCGTGACGTGGCCGTTGCCGTGAAGAACTCGCGTGAGGTAGCTCTGCTCCCTTACGCCGCGACGGCACGATAGAAAGGGGCGATCAACTATGAAGCTGATCCTCACCGCTGATGTGGACAACCTCGGTGCGCCTGGCGACACCGTAGAGGTCAAAGACGGCTACGGCCGTAACTTCCTGCTGCCTCGTGGACTGGCCATCGCGGCCACCCGCGGCGCACAGAAGCAGGTCGAAGGCATCCGCCGCGCTCAGGAAGCTCGTGCCGTCCGCGGCCTCGAGCACGCCAACGAGCTCAAGCAGGCCATCGAAGGACTCGAGTCCGTGACGCTGTCGGTCAAGACCGCCGGCGACTCGGGCAAGCTGTTCGGTTCGGTCACCGCGTCCGACGTCGCTTCGGCGATCAAGGCAGCCGGTGGACCGGTCGTCGACAAGCGCAGCGTCGAGCTGCCGAAGGCTCACATCAAGGCAACGGGCAAGCACGACGTCGTCGTGAACCTGCACCCCGATGTGGCTGCCAAGTTCAAGCTGGAGGTCGTCGGAAGCTGATTCCACGCTTCCGGCCGATACAGCCGCAAAAAGCCCCACGAACACAACGTGTTCGTGGGGCTTTTTCGTGTCCTCCGCACCTGCGCGGCCATCAGGCCACACCCGGAATGACCCTGAGAGTGTCAGCACCGTTGTCGTGCGGGGTCACGTGGGTTTGCGGCGCAGTGAAGGGTGTCCGTGAGTAGTCGAGACCACAGAAGTCGGGGCGGAATTCAGGTTTCGAATATGGGTTACCGGTGAGAAACATTCGCGCACGCCGGATTTGTGACCAATCCCATACGCTGTGACCCAGTTCACTGCTCTGTTCACTTGGCATTTACTCAACACGCCCGAGCTGTCAACTTGGCTCGACACGCCGCTCCCAAGTTGATGCACAGGTAAAAAACTTTATGTACATGCTCTGAGCGGCAGATATGGCCGAACCTCGGAAAGTTATACCCAGGTTATCCCCAGGTGGTCAACACAGTTGTTCAGCACTGTCCACAATTGCTACACAGGTTCATCCACAGGCCGTGTTGTGACTGGAGACGAGACCACCTAACGTCCGTGCAGCGTCTCTTCGTGACGCGGCGACGGCGCCCGCGGCGCCAGCTGCATCCAGCACATCCGAGGACTGTCGGAGGCTGGCTGTACAACTGGTGTCAGGGCGTGGCCGTGTCGGGCGGTGAGGGTTTCGAGGGGAAAGGACGGTCGGTTCTCGTGGCAGTTGTGGACGATCGAGGACAGTCGGGCTATTCCTCCGAATCACCTCCCAGTGAGGCGCCGGGTGAAGACTTCGGCCGTCAACCTCCACAGGACATGGCCGCGGAGCAATCGGTTCTCGGGGGCATGCTGCTGAGCAAGGACGCCATCGCGGACGTCCTCGAGGTGCTCCGCCCCGGCGACTTCTACCGTCCGGCGCATCAGAACGTCTACGACGCGATCCTGGACCTCTACAGCCGCGGTGAGCCCGCTGACCCGGTGACGGTATCCGCCGAGCTGGATCGTCGCGGTGAGCTCAAGCGCATCGGCGGTCCGCCCTACCTGATCACGCTCACGCAGACCGTCCCGACGGCTGCCAACGCCGGCTACTACGCAGAGATCGTCGCCGAGAAGTCGATTCTGCGTCGCCTGGTTCAGGCGGGCACGCGCATCGTGCAGTTCGGGTATGCCGGCTCCGACGGCCAGGACGTTGCCGAGGTGGTCGACCGAGCACAGGCCGAGGTGTACGACGTCACCGAGCGGCGCACCTCGGAGGACTTCCTGCCCCTCGAAGAGCTGTTGCAGCCGACGATGGACGAGATCGACTCCATCGCCAGCCGCGGCGGCATCTCGCTCGGCGTACCGACCGGCTTCGCCGAACTCGACGAGATCACCAACGGCCTGCACCCCGGTCAGATGATCATCGTGGCGGCCAGGCCTGGTGTGGGCAAGGCGCTCGCGCTGGACACACCGCTACCCACACCCGATGGATGGACCACCATGGGTGAGGTCGCGGTGGGCGATCACCTCATCGACGCTCACGGAATTCCCACACGCGTGGTCGCAGCCACCGAAGTGATGCTCGACCGTCCGTGCTACGAGGTCGAATTCTCCGATGGCACAGTCATCGTCGCCGATGCGGAGCATCAGTGGCTGACCGACACCAGGGCATCGAGGAAGTCGGCACAGGCCGCGGCAGCCAGTTACAATCGCATGCGTAATCAGAAGACGTTCGCTGAGGTTCGCACCACCGAGGAGATCGCGAAGACGGTCCGATGCAAGACCAAGGATGCGCGACTCAATCATTCGGTCGGCAACTCGCAGGCAGTGCAACTACCCGAGCGCGACTTGTTGGTCCCTCCGTACACCCTAGGGGCATGGCTGGGCGACGGTTCTTCCGCTTGCGCAAAGCTCACGACCGCTGATCCCGAGATCATCACGCGCATCGAGGGGGAAGGACTCCGCGTGACGGCGTCCTCGTCTGCCGCCCTGGGGTACAGACTTCAATTGCAGTCCGAAGTGGTAGATGCGAAGGCGTGCATCGTGTGCGGCAAAGAATTCGTACCCTACCCGTTGAGTGTCCGTACCTGCGGTCACTCCTGTGGGGGTAAAGCGCGCTTCATCTCCGAGCCTGTTGAGCCTCCGACCTGCATCGATTGCGGCGCCCGTACTACAGGGCTACACCGATGCCAGAAATGCCGAAAGACAGTCGGTACGGTTCAAGCTCGGCTTCGTACAATCGGCGTCCTCGGCGACAAGCATATTCCCAACGAGTACCTGCGCAGCTCTGAGACACAACGTCGAGCGCTTCTCGCGGGTTTGCTCGACACCGATGGAACGGTCACGGCGGGCGGATCTGCGCAGTTCAGTGTCACTAGTGAGCGTTTGGTCACGGACGTTCGCGAACTCGTAGTCAGTCTCGGCTATCGCGTGCACTTGTCTACCAAGCGAGTCAAGGGACGCACCGAGGCGTCGTCCACCGCGTACACGTTGACCTTCGCTACCGACGAAGTAGTTTTCGGCCTGCATCGAAAGCAGATGTTGCACAAGGAGCGTCGGGCGACCAACTCTACAGTCCGGTCCGGCTCCCGCTTCATCGTCGACGTCCGCAAGGTCGAATCAGTTCCAGTGCGCTGCGTGGAAGTGGACAATGCCGAGCACCTCTACCTCGCCAGTGAGTCGATGATTCCGACGCACAACTCCACCTTGTCGATGGACTTCATGCGGTCGTGTTCGATCAAGCACGGCATGCCCAGTGTCATCTTCTCTCTGGAAATGAGCCGCACCGAGATCGTCATGCGTCTGCTGTCCGCCGAAGCGAAAATCAAACTCGGCGATATGCGTTCGGGAAAGATGACCGACGACGACTGGACCCGCCTGGCGCGTCGGATGAGTGAGATCAGCGAAGCGCCGTTGTTCGTCGACGACTCCCCCAACCTGACGATGATGGAGATCCGCGCGAAGGCGCGTCGCCTCAAACAGCGCAACGGCCTGAAACTGATTGTGGTGGACTACCTTCAGCTGATGTCCTCGGGCAAGAAGGTCGAATCGAGGCAGCAGGAAGTCTCCGACTTCTCGCGTCAGCTCAAGCTCCTCGCGAAGGAACTCGAATGCCCGGTGGTCGCGGTCTGCCAGCTCAACCGTGGTCCCGAGCAGCGAACCGACAAAAAGCCGATGGTGTCCGACCTCCGTGAGTCGGGTTCGCTGGAGCAGGACGCCGACATGGTCATCCTGCTTCACCGCCCCGACGCTATTGAGCGCGACGACCCGCGCGGCGGTGAAGCCGACCTCATTCTCGGCAAGCACCGCAACGGTCCGACCGCGACCATCACCGTCGCGCACCAGCTGCACCTGTCGCGCTTCGTGGACATGGCACGGGGGTAGCTGCTGGCCGACCCCGCCGCTACGAGCTACGTTCGGACTGCGCAGGAAGCAGGTGCCCCATGCGATTTCGCTTCGTCTGGAGGTATCGAATGTTGCCCGGTGCGACACCCGCCAACAGCGGTAGTCGCGCCGAGACCTCGATGCCGTGGGCCTCCAGGCCTGATACCTTGGCGGGATTGTTCGTCAGCAGTTGAACGGACGAGAGTCCGAGGTCTCGGAGAATTGCTGCACCGCCACCGTATTCGCGGCCGTCCGCTGATTCGCCGAGCTCCAAGTTTGCCGCGACGGTGTCGAAGCCTTGATCCTGCAGTCGGTATGCAGCGAGTTTCTTGACCAAACCGATGCCACGTCCTTCGTGCCCGCGCAGATATACAACCACACCACCTTCGCGACCGATTCGCTCCATCGCCGCGCTCAGCTGGGGGCCGCATTCGCAGCGCTGGGAGGCAAGGGACTCCCCTGTCAAGCACTCCGAGTGCACTCGCGCGAGAGAATGCAACCCGAGTGTGCCGCGCACGAGCGCAACGTGTTCCGCACCTGTCTCGTGATCGAGGTAGCCGATCATCCGGAACTCACCGTGCTGGGTGGGAAGAACCGTCTCGACGATACGTTCAACTCGTGCCCGCTCCGGTGCTGGTGCCGATTTCGTCATTCGTCGATAGGCGACGAGTTCGTCGATGGTCAGAACTGGCAAACCCATCTGCCGCCCCAGCGCCTCGACAGCGGGGTACCGCATCATCGAACCGTTGTCGGACAACAACTCAGCGATGACTCCGACGGCAGGCAACCCCGCCGATGCACAGAGATCCACGGCCGCTTCGGTGTGTCCCGGCCGTTCGAGCACGCCCCCGGGTCGAGCCCGCAGCGGCAGAACGTGACCCGGCCGGATCAAGTCCGCCGCAACTGTATCCGCGCTGGCCAGCACCCGCAGTGTGCGTGCACGATCCGAAGCGGAGATTCCCGTCGTGACCCCCAAGGCCGCATCGACGGTCACCGTGTAGGCGGTCTGCTTGGGATCTTGATTGTTCGACACCATCTGGGGTAGTTCCAGTGCGTCCGCGCGCGCACCGGTCATCGGTGCACACAGCAAGCCGGAAGTGTTTCGGACGGTCCACGCCACCCAGTCCGAAGTGACCCGATCTGCCGCGAGGATAACGTCGCCCTCGTTCTCTCGATCCGCAGAGTCGGTCACGAACACAGGTTTGCCGGCACGTAGTGAATCGAGTGCCGCGTCGACCGCCCGCATCAAAGATCCACGGCAAGGCGTCGGAACTTGCTGCCGTGAAACACGATCGGCGCCACATCTGCTTTGACCTCGAGCTCGTTGATCGCCATGAGCACTATGGCGTGATCCCCAGCCGGGACCTGCTCGGTGACGGTGGCGTCGAGCCACATGCTGGCACCTTCGATGAAGACAGCGCCGTCCTCGGTGGTGACTACGTCGAGTCCCTCGAATCGGTTGCCGGTCTTCGCGGCCAGTGTGCGGGCCGCGCCGTCGTGCAACTCGCCCAGGACCGAAATGCCGATTCGAGCCGAGGTGGTGAGCTTGGGCCATGTTGTGGAGGTGTGTTGGACGCAGAACGCGACCAGTGGTGGATCCATCGACACCGCAACGAAACTCGACGCGGCCATCCCCATCGGTTTGCCGTCGATCTCCGCGCACAACGCGACGACACCTGAGGGGAACTGCGCGAACGCCGACCGAAGGACGGAATGGTCGAGCTGGGTGGTGGCCAAGGTCATGACAGATCCGATCGGGTGGACGCGGCGGCGAGCAGAGTCGATCCCCATCGGGAAACGTAGTCGCCGATCTTGGAGTCGGTGGTGTAGCTGGAGTCGATCAGATAGAGACCCGGTGCGGGGGCTGTGGCCCCGAGCTCTACCAGAACATGTTTGAGGAAGAGGTCGGGAGCCATCGCGTGCGCCGGGCCTGCACCGAGCATGAGCGGCAGCACCGTCACACCGCGCAGGCCGGTATCGCCTGCGAACTGGTCGAGAAACAGCTTGAGAACTCCGGTGTAGGTGGCTTTGAAGGTCGGACTTGCGCACACCACGAGATCGGAGGACGAGACCGTCTCCACTGCCTCCGCCACCGCGGCGTCCCCCCATCCCAACAATCCGCTGCCGAGCATGATCACGTCGACCGTCGCGTCGGGGGTCTCGCCTGTCAGCTTCTCTGCCACGCTCGTCGCGGCATCGAGGGTTCGAGAGGCCGGCTTGGGGTTGCCCGCAACCACCGTGACTTTCATGCGTGATCCTCCTTGCAGTGGGGTGAGAACTACCCAACACCGTCCGGATGTCGGCCGTGCAACCCTCCGATGGCTGGAGCATTGCGCCACTGAAGGTCGCCTCGCCAGCAGTGCTGACCTGCGCCGACGCGCGCGCCGTCCCGGAGAACGCCAAACAACGGGTCAGGCCGGGGCTGGTGGTCGCCCCAGCTTCTACAAGTTCAGCATGTCCAGGGCCCTGACGGCGACGCGTTCGAGTTGCTGCGCGGTGGCGCCGTCGCGGGCGCGTTGGGACATCCCCTGGATGACCACGCCGGTGAACTCGGCCATGTCCTCGGGATCGCAGTCCGCTGGTAGTGCACCGTCGGCAATGTTCGAGGCGATTCGTTCGGACAGCAACGTTACGTTCGCATTACGCATGTCCCGCAACCGGTCTGCGATGTGGTCGTTGGCGGGGGTCACGCCGACGGCCGAGCTGATGATCAGACAGCCACCCGGGCAGGACGTGTCCGTGTAGTGCGAGGCGGCGTCATGGAGCAGGCGTCGAATCAGTCCGCTCGCGTGGACCTCTTCGGCGAAGGCGCGATCCATGAAGTCGCCGCGAGTCGCTTTGTAGCGATCGATCGCCGCGAAAAACACGCCTTCCTTACCGCCGAATGCGCTGTAGAGAGACGGCGGGTTGATGCGCATCGCGGAGGTCAACGTGGCCACCGACGTCCCCTCGTATCCGTGCTCCCAGAACGCGAACATCGCCTGGTCGAGCGCTGTGTCCACGTCGAACTTTCGTCCCTGTCCCGGTACGCCCGCCATGCACTCTCCTGATGTCGCTTCGCACGAGATGCCTACTGCGATCAAGTCTACTCCTGTAGCGGTCGCTATGAGAATGGTTTACGGTTCGGGTACCACAGCCCCGACCGGATCGAAGGGATGGACAAAGGTGACCGAGACTCGACACACAACCACGGCCCCAACCCGGCTCGCCCGACGGCGTCCAAACGCGAAGGTCGCCATCTTCTGGATGATGCTCGCAGTGTTCGGGGTGGGAACCGTCGAATACATGGTGGTAGGGGTACTTTCGGAGATCTCCACCGACGTCCGAGTCGATACCTCCAGCGCTGGGCTCCTCGTCACGATCTACGCACTCACAGTGGTGATCGGTGGCCCGCTGCTGACGATCGCCACAACGCGGGTGCCGCGGACGCCGCTGATCATGGCACTGATGGGGCTGTTCGTCATCGGGAATGTGGGAACAGCGCTGGCACCGAGCTTTGAGGCCATGGTGGTCTTCCGGGTGATCACCGCGCTACCGCACGCAACCTTCTTCGCGCTGTGCCTGGTGTTGGCCACCTCGTTGGTGGCACCGGAGTTTCAGGGGCGGGTGATTGCCCGCGTAACGCTGGGCCTCAATCTGGCCACCGTCCTGGGCGTCCCGCTGGGCACCTTGATCGGCGCCCAACTCGGCTGGCGCTGGTCATTCGCGATCATCGCCATGTTTCAGCTAGTGGTCACCGCTGCGCTCATTGCCTCCACCCGCAACGCGGCTCCATCTCATCAAACCGGTCGTGCGACATCGGAACTGCGCGTGTTCGCCCGGGGGACGGTCCTGTGGGCAATCGGGCTCACGGCACTGAGCCAAGCAGCACTGTTCGTTGTGTTCACCTACATCGCGCCGTACCTCACCGAGCACGCCACTATCTCGGCATCGACGGTGACCGTGGCGCTGTTCATCTTCGGGCTCGGTTCGGTGGTGGGCAATCAACTCGGTGGCTACTTCGCAGACAAGGCGCTAGATCGCACGCTGTACGTCGCATTGAGCGCACTGGCGTTTTCGCTGCTGGTGCTCTTCGTCTTCGGGAGCACGCCGTGGTTCGCGTTTACCTGGATGTTCGTCCTCGGCGCCACCGGGTTCTCGATCATCCCGCCACTCGCATCGAAGCTCATCGGCGCCGCCAGCGACGCACCGCACCTCGCTGCGACGGTGAACATCGCCGGCTTTCAGCTGGCAAACGCCGCGGGTGCATGGATCGGCTCCGTCGCACTTTCCAGCGGCACCAACGTAGGCGTCCTCCCGGCAATCGGAGCTCTGCTTGCGACGGCTGCTGTGTTTCTGCTCTATGTCAGTGGGCGTAGCGCAACGGTCGAGGTGTGAGCGCGCGGCGCGAGCCCCTCATCCCTGCCACGGCAGAACAGTCAAGTCCGGCCAGATCGACGTCCACCGTTCGGCCTTGGCCTCGTAGACGTGGCGCATCGGCAGGCGCGGGTTGGGTCGAACAATGCCGTCGAACAGGTCTGCGAAACCGTGGGGAGCGTAGACCCGAGGTGTCCCGTCGGCCTCGGTTCGGACTCCGAAACAGCATGTGGTCGAGACGAAGTGGTCGATGGCGTCCTCGGAACTTCGGTACGGACTCAAGTCAGCACCGAAATGATTGGCGTACCAGAGGTGAACGCGGGCCTGATTGCGCACTTCCACATCGACGCCGAGGTCACCGAACAACTCCTCGGCCTGTTTGATGACGCGGTCCTCCGCCTCGTACGACAGATCCGAGCTATCGAAATAGAAGAAGTCGTAGTCTCGGATACCGGTCTGCGGGTCGTAGCCCGATCGGTAGTTCCAGACGGTTTGGAACAGACCACCGGCGGTGAGATACCACTCCGGCAGATCCAAAGTCGGCGCGCGCTCGAGTATCTCCGTCACGACGGAGTTCGTTCGGATGGCGGTCCAGAAGTCGTGCGGGCCCATTGGAGCATCCTGACATACAGGTACGACCTCTCGAAGTACGACACCGTGCCAGGGCAACGAGCAGCGCCGCAGTCACTCCGGTGGGGAGTGGCTACGGCGCTGCAATGCATCATGGCTACGAGAGCGGACATCCGACGGTGTAGTTCCAGTCGGTTCCGGCCGGTCCGATCACCTTGACGAGGACGGTCGTGTCTCCGCCCGCGGGCAGGTTCACTACTGCCGAACCGGTGCCCTCGTTGATGTTGTCCCCGACCTGGCCGGTGCTGTAGACGAGGCCACCCTGGTAGTACACATCGATGATGTCCGGGATGTTGTATGTCTCGTAACGAAGTACGAACGAGGTTGGGCCGCCCCGGCCCAGGTCATGCACGGTTTGCGTGACTCCGGGACCGCCGGCGATGGTGTCCTGATTGCACAGCTGCCGCGGTGCGATCGAGCCTGTTCCCGGCAGGCTGTTGATGATCGAGCTCCCGCTGTTGAGAATGCTCCTCGCGCCGTCGACGATGCTCCCGCCGTCGAGAATGGCGCTGCCACTATCCAGAATGGCGCTGCCACTGTCGATTGCGGCCTCGACGCTACCGGTGCTCGGTTGCGCCGCGGAGGTTCCAGGGGCGAGTAGGGCGACGAAGCCCGCGGCAGCCGCGACTACCAGAGAACGGCGTATTCGATTATTGTTCAACATATTTGCTCCGCACTGGATGAGGTTCGTGTCGTGAGCAATGGTTGCATCGACACCTGCCTGGCGGATATCCGTCGATTGGACTACTTCACATCGTCGCGATTACACGGCGCGCCTGAGCTGCGCGACCATCCAGTCGAGACCCGCTTCCACCGCCGCCCGTGTATCGGGGGTATCGATCATGGCGTCGAAGCCGTGGCCGGCGCCTGCCACAGTCAGCACCTCGAGCGGTGCTCCGACCGTGGATGCTTGGGCGAGGAAGTCCGCCTGACCGCCGACGAAGTCGGGGATCTCGTTTTCGACCAACGTGATGCGCGTCGGAACGGTCGCTACCCCACGTATTGCGTGCTCCGGGTCGGGCCAACCGGGGGTACCGGGGCCAGGGAGTACCGGATAGGTCAACTCGACGCAGCGCAGCCAGGGCTGGGGATCGGCCAGGAACGGGTACGCGAGCGGACCGCCTCCCGAGAAGAACCACAGACCGATGGCGCTACCGTCGACCTCGGGACGTGACCGCAGTTGCTCCACAGCCGCAGACACCGTGCGCAGAGCCTCCGGATAGAGAAATCCATCGGTGAGTTCGTGGTCTACGACGCCCGCCACGACTCCGCGTCGGGCAAGATGGCTGGCATAGTCGTGGTAGAAGTTCGAATCACGCGGCATCACTTCGGGTTTCGCTGGGTACAAGCCATGAACCAGCAGCACACACGCCGACGGTGGTGGGCTGTCGGGCAGGTAGACGTCCAGCACACCATCGCGAATGGGTGCCACGGAATCGACGGGAAGTACCAGGTGCGGGCCACTCGGCTCGTGCAAAGCAGGGTCCTTTCGTGGACGTCGGGTGATCTTCAGCATTGCTCGTTCGCAAGAACGTGTCCAACAAATATCGCCGTCGGAATGTCGAATCTATCGAGCCAGGAACTCGCTGGAGACGACGTGCGCGTGAAAACGGGCCACGGCCGCGGTGGGGCGGTATTGGCCAGTCACGAGTGCGACTTCTCGCCCGCGGTGGCCCGTCAACGGGACGGTGACGACACTCGGGTCGGTGGACTCCGCTACCGGCAGGAGTGCGACTCCGAGTCCGCTGCCGACCAGTGCTCGGATAGTGTCGATCTCGTTGATTTCGAACGGAACTCGCGGCCGGAAGCCCGCCTCGGCGCTCCAGTTGTCGAGGAGTGTGCGCAAGTGAAAGCTCGGCGGGCTGGCTACGAACGACTCGTTTGCCAGCTCCTCGATGCCGACGGTCTGCCTCTGGGCAAAGGGGTGTGTCCGGCTTACGTGTAGACAGATCTGCTGACTACCGAGAATCACGGCGGGGAGGTCGCCCGGTGGCGGGATCATCACCGCCACGTCGAGACGGCCCTCACGCAACATCGTCGCCAGGGCCTGACCGTGAGCTTGAACCAGGTGAACCCGAATGCGCGCCGCGGATTCGTGAAACTGAGCGAGCAGTGTCGACAGCGAGCGGGGGCCGAGAGTCAACGGGAACCCGAAGCGCACCAGTCCGCTGTCTGGATCGGCGTCGGCTCGAACTGCCGAGACCGCATCGTCCAACTCGCGAATCGCGTTGTGGGTGCGTTGAAAGAACTCATGCCCCGAGGTCGTCAGTGCCACCCCGCGGCCGACGGGCTGAAACAGGGCGAGCCCGAGGATCCTCTCGAGCGATCGCAGTCGTCGGCTCACCGAGGACTGCGGGACTCCAAGCAGTTCGGCGGCGCGGGTGACGTGCCCTTCGGCGGCCACGGCGTCGAAAGCAGTGAGTAGTGGCGCGATCGACTCGGGCCCGAAATGCATGTCTTCATCCATATTCGGATCATAAATCTATTGAAAGATCATTGGACGGATGAATATCTGCTCGGAAGCATGGCAGGTGAATCGGCGAGCAGATCGGAAACTAACCATGGACAAGCAATCGGAACCACTGGACGTGCTGCTCATCGGTGGCGGCATCATGTCCGCCACCTTGGGGACGCTCATCGCAAAGACAATGCCGAACAAATCCACTGCGCTTGTCGAACGACTCGACGACCTGGCCGGGGAGAGCTCAGGGTCGTGGAACAACGCCGGTACCGGGCACGCAGGACTGTGTGAACTGAACTACATGCCCGATGCAGATGACTCGTCGAAACCCGAGGTCATCGCGAACCAGTTCGCGCTCACCCGAGACTTCTGGGCCGCGCTGATCGAGAGCGGCGACGTCGCGGCGTCTTTCCTCAGCTCGGTCCCACACATGAACGTGGTGTTCGGGGACGAGGACGTCGAGTATCTCCGTCGGCGATGGACCACGCTCCGATCGCACCCTGCATTCGCGGCGATGGAGTACACCGAGGACCCGCAGGTCGTGCACCGCTGGGCACCCTTGCTCATAGAGGGCAGGGTGTCAGCAGAGCGCGTCGCCGCCACCCGTGCTCCGGCCGGGACAGACGTCGACTTCGGTGCACTCACACACTCACTGACGCAATCGATGTCCACCAACGGGTGCCGGATAGACACCGGTTGCGAGGTGACGCACCTCGAACGGGGACGTGACGGGATCTGGACTGTGTCGGGCCGTTCGATGCACGGAGGCAGGAAGTTTCGTGTTCGGTCACGGTTCGTGTTCGTCGGCGCCGGTGGATATGCATTGCGGTTGCTGCAGAAGGCCCGCATTCCCGAGATCCGCGGCTACGGCGTGTTCCCGTTCGGGGCCGAGTTCCTCCGAACGGACGATCCCGCGGTCGTCGACCGACACCGGGCAAAGGTCTACGGCAAGCCCTCGCTCGGTGCACCGCCAATGTCGCTACCGCACCTGGACACGCGCATCGTCGACGGCGCTGCGTCACTGATGTTCGGGCCGTACGCGACCTTCAGTACGCGGCTGCTCAAACATGGTCGGTTGCGTGACCTGTTCACCACGATTCGCCCATCGAACCTGCCGATTCTGCTGTCTGTCGGTGCGCAGAACCTCTCTCTGGTGCGGTATCTCGTCGGACAACTGCTGGCGACGCGAAGAACGAAGTTTACGGAACTGCAGAAGTTCTATCCGGATGCGAACCCAGCCGATTGGTACCCGATCTCTGCGGGGCAACGTGCGCAGCTGATCAAACCGAAGTCACGGATCTCCGGCGAGTTGATGTTCGGGACCGAGATCGTCACCGGTGCAGACGGAACCATCGCAGGACTGCTCGGCGCCTCCCCAGGCGCGTCCGTGGCGCCGTCGGCGATGATCGAAGTCTTGGAGCGATGCTTTGACGAGGACCGAGCAACGTGGGAGCCGCGTCTGCGAGAGTTGCTACCGGGAACCTCCCTCGCGCCGTACCGGTGAGGAAGAGCGCCTGAGTTCTTCGGTTCGCTAAGTTCTACGGATGAAGTGGACCGACCGCCATGGGCCGACGTTTGCGGCACTGTGCGGAAGTTTGACGGCTGTACTCGCTGCCCGACTGTCGCTGGGGAACGACTCGCGGTTCGCGGAAGAGTCCGGTGTCTGGTTCGGACAGCTCGTCACGCCCCAGTGGTCCGGGTTCGTGACCGTGAGCGTGGCGCTTCTGACGATCCTGGCGGTGCAGGTGCGTCGATCGGCTCTGCTCGTCGCCCTCGCTGGCGTCACCGGTCCCGTAGTTATAGCGTTGCCTGCCCTGGTGCCAGTTGCCGGAAATCAGGCTGTGTCTGTCAGTGCTGTGGGCGCGGGACTCCTGTTGGGCGCCTCCGCCGTCATTTCGGTGACACGACGCGCCGCGCAGGTCGCGCTGATCGTTGGGGTGTCGGTTGGGGTGCTGTTCTGGGGCGCCGTCAGAGCTCTTCTCCCCTCCGAGGAGGGCCGGTGGCTCGTATCCGTGGGGCCCAGCTACGTCGAGCCCTCCGCCCACCCGGTCGTGCTGTTGGCCGTCGCCGTTCTGGTGTCCGTGGTCGCGCTTCGGTTGGGCCCGCTGGCGAGCGACGAGGCGACCACCCGCACCATCCTCGCTTTGATTGCGCTTGTGTTCGTGTACCTGTTGGCCTACATCTTTCTCGGCTCGATCACCTCGGCAACGTGGGGATGGACGCTGGCAGTTGTTGTTTCGTGCGCTTCTACGCTCGCAGCCTCGCGGCTCGTCGATGCCCGTGACGGTGTCATCCTCATGGTCGGCTTGGCAGTAGCTGCGACCACAGTGACTGGCTTGGCGTGGTCTTCGCGGTCGTTGTGGATTGCATTGGGTGGCGTCGCCGTCCTGGCTCTTGCCGCAGTCCTCGGCTCGCACCGTCCCCATGTATTGGTGGGATTGTCAGTGCTGGCGTGCGTCGCGGCGACCGGATTGCTCACCCACACGGCGGGTTTGAATGTAGTACCGACAGTGGCGTACACCTTGCTGTTCCCGGCTGCCGTCGGCTTCAGCCTCGGGTCCGCGCTCCCGGTGAACCTGCCGGCCTCGGCTATGGCCCCGGCCATTCCGATGACGCTGACTTTGTTCTCGGTGTCCGCCCCGAACGTCCCATCGGTCTACTACTGGACCGACGGGACCGCGACCGGCTACGAGGGTCCGGTTGTCGCCGCGTTATCCCCGCTGAACATCGGTGTGCTCGTCTCGGTGTCGGTCATCGTGTTTGCAGGACTCGCAATCGCTCGGCGACCAGGGCGGCACCTTCACGCGTCTTAATCGTCACTGACCGCCACCACAAACGGTCCGAGAGGTATGGTTCCTCCGGGGGCCGTCGGGGCTGTCCGGCGGTGGAGTCGGTGATGGGCGAGGCTATGGGTTGGTTGGGTGCAAGGCGACGGTGGACAGTGATCTGCGCAGTGTGCGTCGCCGCCGTTGTCGGGTTGTCGGCGTGTTCGGACGATTCGACCAAGGAGGCAAGTTGCACCGGGGACGAACCGTCGGGTGTCACGGTTGCGGGTGACGATCCGCCGCAATGGGCCACCAGCTGGGTTTCGCAAGCGGGTGGTGCCATGGGCGGTGGCACCGTCGATGTCCCGAAGGCCGATGACGTTCTCGAGGCCGTGTACGCCTGCACGGGTCTGAAAAATGACACGGTGATCGAACTCGTGGCCGTCCGTGGGGTGGCTGCGGAACGGCAGGTGCGCATCGGCGTCCAAGACTATGCCTATCGCGCTGGCGAGATGACGGTAGATGGTGATCGCTATTCGTTCGATATTGCTGTAGCGCAGCCTGATTCGAGCATGGCGAGAATCGGGATCGCGTTCGCGCCGATGCGCG
Source organism: Rhodococcus sp. I2R (assembly GCF_020889545.1). Taxonomy (NCBI): domain Bacteria; kingdom Bacillati; phylum Actinomycetota; class Actinomycetes; order Mycobacteriales; family Nocardiaceae; genus Rhodococcus; species Rhodococcus sp. I2R. Next base: position 245,299 of record NZ_JAHUTG010000007.1, on the reverse strand, counting down.
GCCCACGGTCGCAGGTGAGCAACTATTCGGGAGAGTTCGTCATCCAGCAGATGCGGGAGGCGGGGGTGCTGTGACCGATATCGATGCCGACGACGGCGCTGTTTCCGCCAGAGCTGCGATGAGGTCTCGCTGTATCGCAGTCTCGGGCGCGGAGGTGTCGATCACAGCCGAGACCGGCAGCCGCAGTCGTTGCTGAGCCTCGGATCGGAAGACGAGCCCCGTCTTCGGCGTGTTGTCCGCGGTGCTCGCATACAGGATGGACCAGCATTCGGGGTGGTTCAGTAGTTCTGCGCTTGCGGTGTGGTCGAGGGCGACGGGTGGGCCGAAGCTCAGCCGTAGTCCGCTGCGTTTCATGGCGCGTTCGACGACCCTGAGCAGGAGAATCTGTTCGCTACGTTTCGGCAGGAGCAGCGGATAGTCGGCCAGCTGCTCCAGGCTTGGATTGGTCTCGGATGCCAGCGGATGTCCCTCGGCCAGGACCACCACGAGGTCCTCGGTCCACAGCTCGATCGCATCGAGACCGGATCGCTCGACGCTGCCGCGAATCAACGCCACCTGACAGTCGCCGGAGGTGACAGCTTCGATCTGCTCAGCAAATCGTTTCAGGACGAAATCGATCTCCGCTTCTGGGTGGCGTTCTCTCACCTGAACGATCGCGGCGATGGCATTTGCTGCAAATGTCATGTTCGCCGTCAGGCGTAGCTGGTTCCGGCTTCGCGCCGTCAAGGCCAGCGCTGCCTGCTCGAGGTCCATCATATGCCGGGCGATGGACACCAATCGAGTTCCCACCGTGGTCAATTGGACCGAACGAGACGACCGTTCGAACAGAGGCGCTCGCATCTCTCGTTCGAGCTTTGCAATCTGCAGGCTGATGGCGGACTGCGAGACGTAGCACCGCTCCGCTGCCCGCGAGAAGTTGAGCTCCTCGGCGACGGCAAGGAAGTATCTCAGCTGTCGTAGTTCCATCCTGCCTCCATCTATGAGTCTTGCTCATAGATGCTATGTCAACTTTCGCGTTGATGATCACCCGAATCCAGCGTTTCATGGAGCCACACGTTCGATCGAAGGGAGACTCGCTGTGGAGAAGTACGACGTTGTCATTGTCGGATCGGGATTCGGGGCCCTCGCCGCCGCCAAGTCCCTCGGCAAGGCCGGAGTCGACTTCTCGCTGATCTCCAGCAGCACCGAGCACCTCTTTCAGCCGCTGCTGTACCAGGCGGCGACCGGAATGCTCTCGACCGGCGAGATCGCGCCCCCATCCGGCGCATTCTGGCGGAGTACGAATCCGCCGATGTCCGCCTCGGTCGCGTTGTCGACGTGGATCCAGATCGGCACCAGGTCACCTACACCGGTGCCGGTGTGAACCACACCATCGAATACGGACAACTGATCGTCGCTACAGGTGCCACTCAGGCCTACTTCGGTCGCGACGAGTTCAAGGACCGCACGTTCGCTCTCAAGACCGTCGACGATGCCGTGGCGCTGCGCGAGCAGATCCTGAGCTGCTACGAGGCCGCTCACCAGACATCGGACCCGGCGATCAAGAGGGATCTGCTGAGCTTCGTCGTCGTCGGTGCCGGCGCGACCGGAGTCGAGCTGGCGGGTCAGATCAGAGACCTGGCACACCGATACTTCGCCGCATCGTTCCCGGACATCGCCCCGGACGAGGTGACGGTGACGCTCGTCGACGGAGTCAAGGACGTGTTGCCGGCGTTCGGCGGCAAGTTGAGCGCTTATGCCCGGAAGAAGCTGGAAAGCTCGGGCGTCGACATCCTGACGGGCGCCATGGTCACCGACATCGCCGACGATGTGGTCACCGTCAAGGACGTCGATACCGACGCCACCTTGCGCATCAGCGCCAAGACGGTCATCTGGTCGGCCGGCGTGCAGGCCAGCGACCTTGCTTCGGTAGTGGCGCAGCGGACGGGGTGCGAGACCGACCGCGCGGGCCGTCTCCTCGTCCACGACGACCTTACTGTCGGGACCGCGAAGGACGTCTACGCGATCGGTGACGTGACATCGCTGAACGGGCTGCCCGGCCAGTCGCCCGTCGCGATGCAGCAGGGACGCCACGTTGCCCAGATGATCACGGGCAAAGTCGATACCGGCACACCGTTCGAGTACTTCGACAAAGGCAGCATGTCGATCGTCGGCCGCTTCAGTGCGGTCGCGAGACTGTTCGGCAAGGTGGACATGGCCGGTCCGCTGGCTTGGGTGATGTGGCTGGCGGTGCACCTGATGTATCTGGTCGGGTTCCGAAACCGCTACATCGCCGTCCTGTCGTGGATGAACTCCTACATCGGGGACAGGCGTCCGCACTTCCAGTACACGGACAGGCAAGCAGTCGCCGCCGAGAAGCTGTCGGTCGAAAATCCGTCGAGTGAAAAGCAGCGAGCGGCGTAGTTCGCGTGACGCCCTAAAACAAACTGCCGGTATGTTTGAAACACTCAAATACCAGCGGCGGTCGGTTTTGTGGAGTACCTTCTTGACGTACAGCGTTGGAACGTCTGTTGGGAAGGTGATGTCAGATGGCAGCGACCATGTCGCCCGCGGGTCCGGCCGAGAGTGTGAATCTGGGCGGTCGGCCCGCCTCCCATCAGCTGCGCGTCGCACGAGAGACCACAGCGCGCCTGGTCGAGCATGTGCTGACGACCACTCGGAGCCAGGATCTGACCGGAGAAATCGGACGGAGTGCCGTCGCCGACATCGCCGAGGTGTGCGTGGCGCTGGCAGCAGACGTTCTCGACAGCGGAGTCCAGCCCACGTCGGCGGAGTTGTCGCGCCTCAGCCAATCCGCAGGCACGTGGGCCCGTGCCGGTGTTCCGCTGGCACCCATCCAGCATGCGTTCCACGAGGGATTCTCGGTGGGGCTACGAATGGTCGCCGGCTGCGCTGTCGACAGTGACTACCCCGCGCTCGTCGACGGCACCGTATTGATGTTCGGATTGCTCGACGTAGTGTCCGAGGCTATCGCCTCCGCATACCTCGATGCGTACAAGACGGCCGCGGCGCAGGACCATGAGGCGCAGGACCATGAACAGACACACGCGATTGTCACGGCGTTGCTCGCTGGCGACCCCGAAGCCGCGCGCATCGCCGAACGTGTCGGAATCGAACTCGCCAGTGGCTACGAGGTTCTCGCGGTGCATTTCCCGCCGCACGAGGACGAGACCGAAACCCCAGGGGGGAACGACGCTGCCGCCGGCCACAAGCTCGCACGCATCACATCGGCCCTTTCGCGATACAGCTCGCCCATGCCACCGTTGGCGCTGCTGAGCGCCTCGGGAGGAACGATTCTGGTGCCCGACGCCACCCCGGCCGCGGCCGAGGAACTCGTCGCGAGTCTGAGCGAGGCTGCCGGAGTTCCGGTGTCGGCCGCCACTGCATTCGCGAAGCCGGAACGGGTGTCCGACGCCGCCGATAATGTCTACGAACTACTGCGGCTCGTCCAACGACTGAACTATCCTCCTGCCGTCTATCGCATCTCTGACTTGGCGCTGGAGTTTCAGATCGCTCGGCCGGGTATCGGTCGTCGGCATCTGACACGGTTGCTCGACCCGTTGCGCCAGACGCCTGACCTGTTGCCGACGCTGGAGGCGTTCGTCGCGACCGAGGCGAATCGCAAGAAGGCCGCGAAGCAACTGGTTTGCCATCCCAACACCGTCGACTATCGCCTCAAGCGCATCGAACAGATCACGGGTGTCGATCCCATGAAGTCCTCGGGCCTGCGTGCACTGCACGCTGCCCTGATCGCCGACTCACTCGACTCGAAGCAGTGAACATGACAGCCCTGCCGCTCGCCCCGGTGACGTCGTTCGCTGCTCGCGCGGCCCTCGGGGCCATCGACTCCATGGTGCCGTGCTTCCAAACCGTGGTGGCCTTGCATACGAGCGAGGTGGTCGGCGTCGAGGCGTTGGCACGGTGGCCTACCGTGAAGGGCGCCGACCCGGCCGAGGTCTTCGCTCTGGCCCGATCACGTGGGGTTGTCTCGGATATTGACTTCGCCTGTCGCAGTGCGGCAGTGAAGGCAGCTCAATCAGCAGGACTCACCGACAGCCTGGCGCTGTACCTGAACTTCGAACCGTCGGGAATAGTCGACGATGCCTGCACCGAGGTGCATCTCGACTCACTCGTGTGCGAGGCGAACGTGGTTCTCGAGATCACCGAGCGAGGACTCGATGTGCACCCGGACCGGTTGCGGGCCATGGTGCGGTCGGCACGGCGTCGAGGATTTGCGATTGCGCTCGACGACGTGGGATCGAACTCGGCTACGCTCGAGGCGCTTTCGGTGGTAGAACCGGACATCGTCAAGCTCGACGCGTCCATTGTTCGCCGCCCGAAATCACTCCACACCGCGCGCGTGATGTTCGCGGTACGCAGGTATGTCGCATCGACCGGCGCTGTGCTCCTCGCCGAAGGTATCGAGTCCGAACGCGATCACGATCGCGCCCTCAAATTGGGTGCGACGTTGGGGCAGGGCTGGTTGTTCGGTGCCGCAGCTTCGGGGAGGGACGTGCAGACTCGCCTACGCTAGCTGCTAAGGTTCCCCTAACTCGAACGTGGAGCAAAGGTGGAATCAGTGGGTCTCAGAGTGTTGTTCTTGCCGAAGGTAGTTCGCTCGGCCGCGGCCGCGGCCGCGGGATTGCTTGTGCTGGCGTCGGTGTCTTGCGGCAGCGACGAGAGCCCCGGCGATGCACTCGCCTCGACGAGCGGCTCGTTCCCGATCACCATCGAACACGAGTTCGGCGCAACGACGATCACCGAGAAGCCGGAACGGGTGGTGACCCTCGGTGTCACCGACGCCGATGCCGTCATCGCACTGGGCACGATTCCCGTCGGCAACACCGGGTTCGTGTTCTACGAGAACGGGCTGGGACCGTGGACCGAGGACGAGGTGGGTGATGCAGATCTGACGCGTATCGCATCGGACTCCCAACCAAACCTCGAACAGATCGCGGAGTTGGCACCGGACCTGATCCTCGGCATCAGCGCAGGATTCGACGAGGCCGTCTACGACAAGCTCGACGCGATCGCCCCCACGGTCGCACGACCCGCCGGAACCGCGGCGTACACGGTCGATCGCGCAGTCGCCACCGAGACGATCGCGACCGCGCTGGGTGAGGCGGAGCGCGGCATGGAACTGAATCGGCAGACCGAGGAACTGCTGGAGAGCACGCGCGCGAATCATCCCGAGTTTGCCGAACGCACCGGAGTGGTAGTGCTTGCCAGCGACGTTCAGTACAGTGCGTTCCTCCCCGGTGACGCGCGTGGGCAATTCCTTACCTCGCTGGGCTTTTCGGTTCCCGAGGCGATCACCGAACACGACACCGGCGATTCCTTTTACGTGCCGGTGTCCGCGGAGAATGTGGCGATGCTCGACGCAGACGCGATCCTGTATCTGAGTGACGACGAAGACGTGGATGTGGTGGCCGAGAACCCGCTCTTCGGAACCCTCGAAGCCGGTCGCAAGGACGCCATCGTCACCACGTCCCTCGACGAGCGCGGAGCAATCAGCTACAACTCCGTGCTGTCCATCCCGTATGCCATCGATTCCGTCGTTCCGCGTTTGGCCGGCAGCTGATCACTTGGCCGACCTGACGTCCACGAGCACCTGGACCTCGACCGGAAGGCCGTCGAGAGCGGACGCGCACCTGATGCGCAGGCGTTCGGCCTTCTCCACGACGGCGTCCGTCGATTGGGCGGGGGCGTCCGTGATGCCGGAGATACGGACGACCGGAGTCGATGGATTGCCTATCACACGTGCTGTGGCAGAGCCGATTCCCGGCATGGACTCGAATTCCGCCGCAGCGTTGCGTGCAGCCGAGGTGAGATCGACGCTGGCATGCTCGTCGTCCAAAGTTGCTGTCCGCGAGGGCTGACGGCGCGGTCGGTGCGCGTACAGCCATCGCAGACCGAGCACCAACAGCACGACTGCGACAGCCAGCAATGCCCAGGGCCACCACCCGGCGCTATCCCAGTCGCCCAGTTGCCATGCCTTCACCGTTGCACGCGCTTCGGACGCCCACGTTGGAAGGCGATCCTGCTGCCACGCTGCGGCCGCTGCACCCAGCGCGATGAGGGCCAGGCCGGTCAGAGCAGTGACCACGCGATCCGCGGCAGCGGCGGCAGTGCCGAGGGAGGACACCCGCCGACGTGCCCCACGCTTGATCCACACACCCTCGGTGCCCGACGGGCGGTGCGTGCGCAGGCGCGGCACGAGCGCTAGGAGCAGCAGGACGATGCCGAGAACACCGACCGCTGCGCCGGCGGGCAACATCCACGATTGCACGGTCACGCTCAGGACGGAATCGATCGCGGGGCCGATCCAACTCGCGCCGTTGACGGCGCCGAGATCGATCAGAGCGTCGCGACCGAGGATGACGGCCACGCCGCACAGAAGCAACGCCAGCACGAGTGCGACGCCACTGGCTTTCGGCGCTGCCTTCGGAACCGGCGCTGTCTTCCGGTTCACTCGACTCTCCTGGGTTCTGGGGTGCGTTCGGGTGGGGTGTAGTGCATACGAACATCGACGGACTCGATACAGAGGCCGCTGCTGTGCGCGATATCGTCCTCGACAGCACGGCGAACACGATGTGCCACATCGGCTATCGGCGTCGTCCAAAGTGTGGCGACATCGATGGTGGCTCGGACACGGCCGTTGCGGACGGACGCTTCGGCGCGAGGCAGAGTGCGCGATGTCAGTCCGCCTGCAATCCGTTCGACGCCGGTGACTCGCGAGGCTGCGATCTCGGCGATGCGCACGACGGCGTGATCGCGAATGTCGAGGGTCCCGCGGTTGCTATCGGTCATGTCCGCGTCCGCGGGAGAATGCAGAGATATCCAGTTCGCCGTCGATGTAGCGGCCGACGGCGAAGCCGACTGCGGCGAGCACCACGGCAAACAAGAATCCGGTGAAGCCGCCGACTGCAGCGGCGATGGCCAACAGCAGACCGACGAACAATCCGATGGTCGAGGTGGTCATGAGTTCGAGTGCTCCTGGCTAGATGTCGAAGTAGCGCTTACGCCGCAACTTCGGAACGGACCGAATGATGTTTCGGGACAGTCGCGTCCACCTGCTCTGCTCGATGGCGGAGGGGGATTCGGCGAACCGGCGCTCGACGGCGGCGAGCGCGGCAACATAGACCTCGGGGTCGCCCCCGACGTCGGGATGATGCCGCCTTGCTACCGCGCGTCGAGCGGCCGTGTGCTCAGGAGAACGCGTCATGCTCTGACTACGTCCTCCACGGTGACGTGCACCGGACCCGGCGAGAGCGGTGAGACAGCGGTGCGTATCGCGTCGGCAGTCTCGCGAACCGGGTGACCCGCGATCAGCGTGACGTGCACCTCGGTTCCGTTCTGATCGATACGAATGCCGGCCACGCGTCGACCGGGTAGGTATGTGGCTGCCTCGCCGAACATTCCGCCGTGCAGACCGGCGACACCGTCGGTCGCCAGCACAGCCTCGGCGATGGTCTCGGAGATGTCGATGCTCTCCGGGACGCCGGGCTCGGGAGTGTCGGCGTGCTCGATCACTGGACTCGCGTTCCGGCGACTTCCTGGCTGTCGTCGTCGCCCTCGTCGAGGTAGACGTCGTGGACGACGATGTTGACCTCGGTCACTTCGAGACCTGTCATGCGCTCGACAGCGGTGATGACATTGCGGCGAATGCCGGCTGCGAGATCAGCGATGGACACGCCGTACTCCGCGACTATGTCGATATCGACTGCAGCCTGGCGCTCGCCGACCTCGACCGACACGCCCTGAGACTGGTTGACCCGTGCACCCGGAATGCGCTCGCGCAGTGCACCGATGGCGCGGGAGGTGCCGCCGCCGACGTCGTGCACGCCCTGAACCTCGCGGGTGGCGATGCCGGCGATCTTGGAGACGACGGTATCGGCGATGGTGGTCCGGCCCGTGCTGCCGACGAGGGCGGACTCGGTCTTGGCGATATCGGTCTTGTCGGAGTCGGCGGCGGTTTCCTGGGACTTGTCCAACGTCTGGTTGCTCATGTTCGACCTTTCGTCTTCGAATGTGTCGCAAGTAGGTCGTATCGCATCGACGAAAGCGCACGCGAAAAATGTGGTGATCCGCACCACAAACTTACATCGCTGGTAGAACGGTGTCGAACGGGAATCGTCCGGAAAACAAATGCGAGTCGAGAGCGGAGAATCGATGGTCGATCGGCTATCCGATCACGTACTCGTGCACAATGCTGCCCTCGGCGACGCGGACGCCTTCGAACAGATAGTTGCTCGGTACGGCCCAGAGATGTTTCGCTACGCCCGCAACATGCTCTCCGATCACGGCGCTGCAGAAGAGGTGGTTCAGGACGCGTTCGTCGCAGCGTGGAAGGGACTCGACACCTTTCGCGGCGACGCGAAATTGCGGACGTGGTTGTTCTCGATGGTCTCGCACAAGGTGGTCGATCACCGTCGGCGACGGGCTGTTCCGCCCGCCGAGGACTGGATCTTCGAGCAACGCAGCACCGACGCCCACCTCGACCCCGAGAAGCGTGCAACCAATGACGATTTTCTCGACGCCCTGGGTCGGGTGCTCGCCGAACTGCCCTACCGTCAACGTGCGTGCTGGTTGCTACGCGAGGTGGAAGGGATGACACATCCGGAGATCGGGCAGATCATGGGAATGTCGGCAGGTGCCGTTCGTGGACAACTGCTGCGAGCACGAGCAACTCTGAGTGAGAGGTTGGCGGCATGGCAGTGATGTGGCGATGACGCCGGAACCGGATGGGATCCTCGAGCGGGCCGCTCGCGAGTTGCGCGAGGCACCACAGGAGCCTCGTTGGGTCGACATCAGCAACACCATCATCTCCAGGGTCCGCGCCACCACGCGACGCACCTGGCCGGTCGACGCCGCCTACCCCACTGCGCCCCCGGACCGAGCGTCCGATTCGCTCCGGGTCAGCGATCATGTCGTCCGCACGGCGATTCTGCGCGCGCTCTCCGGCGTCCACGACTCCCAGCCGACGGACATCGCGCTGTACCTCGACGAACACGTGTGCACGGGACTGTCCGTGGCAGTCGTCGGCGCCTACGGCGAAGATCTGCAGGCAGTCGGGAACGAACTGGCAGCGATAGCGATATCCGTCGTGCACGAGCTTCTCGGGGTCGATCTGGTTCGCGCCGATATCGATGTGCGAGTGGACGACATCGAGGTTTGAACGGTGGCGATGTCCGGGGCATAAGCCTTCCGTCAAGAATGACCGGCCGGAGCGTAATGAACCCGTAAGGAATCCTCCGCGGGGCGGCGTCGAGGCCGATGCTCGTATCTCGGACCGCCCGCCGGGCGGCCCTCTGTCGAATTCGAGGGAGACCGAGACTCGCATGGCTGATCTTGCCTATCTCACCATCACGATCGTCGGGTTCGGGGCATGCGCCCTGGTGGTGAAGCTGGTGCACTCGTGACGGGCGCGGTGAACGTCGTGCTGGTGGTCGTTGCCGCACTCGTGGTGCTGTACCTGCTCGTCGCACTGCTCGACCCCGAGAGGTTCTGAGCGCGATGACTCCTGCACTTGTCGCGGGCATGCAGATCTGTGTTGTGATCGCAGTGCTCGCCGCCGCCTACGTTCCACTCGGTGACTACATGGCCCGGGTTTACGACACCTCCCATCACAGTCGCCTGGAATCACTGCTCTACCGCACGTGTCGCATCGACGCGAGGACCGAACAGACGTGGGTCGGTTACGCTTCCAGCGTCCTCGCCTTCTCCGTCGTCAGTGTTCTGTTTCTCTATACGCTGCAACGTGTTCAAGGTGCGCTGCCACTCGACGGCGGTCGGGACGGGGTGAATCCTTCGACTGCGTTCAACACCGCCGTTTCGTTCGTGACCAACACCAACTGGCAGTCCTACGTACCCGAGACGACCATGTCGAATCTGACTCAGTCGGCTGGGCTGGCCGTGCAGAACTTCCTGTCGGCCGCCGTCGGAATGTCGGTGGCGATCGCGCTCGTTCGCGGATTCGCGCGGGTGCGTGCCGGTGGCGAGATCGGCAACTTCTGGGTCGACCTGACCCGTGGAACCTTGCGCATACTGCTGCCCCTGTCGTTCGTCATCGCCCTGGTCCTGCTGACCCAGGGCGTGGTGCAATCCTTCGCGACGAATTTCCAATCCACGGGTCTCGACGGTTCCGCAGCCGCGAACGCGTTGGCACCGGTGGCATCTCAGGAAGCAATCAAGGTGCTCGGAACCAATGGCGGCGGCATTCTCGCCGCCAACTCGGCGCACCCGTTCGAGAACCCGACACCGCTATCGAACATCGTGCAGATCTCTGCCCTGCTGCTGATCCCGGTGTGCCTGACCCGCACGTTCGGGACCATGACCGGCAACCGCAAGCAGGGTCTGACCCTGCTCGGGGTGATGGCGGTGCTGTGGAGCGGTTCCCTCGCGATCACCCTGGCGGCCGAGTCGGCAACCACCGGTATCGCGGCTCGTGCAGCAGGCGCGATGATGGAGGGCAAGGAAGTTCGCTTCGGCATTCCCGCGTCCGCGCTGTTCGCGGTCTCGACGACCGGAACGTCGACCGGTGCAGTCAATGCCGCGCACGACAGCCTGTCCCCCATCGGGGGCGGCGCTGTAGTGCTGAACATTCTGTTCGGCGAGATCGCTCCGGGCGGAGTAGGAAGCGGGTTGTACGGCCTGCTGGTGCTGGCGATCATCGCGGTGTTCGTCGGTGGACTCCTCGTCGGCCGGACTCCGGAGTTGCTCGGCAAGAAGCTGGGCCGTCGCGAAATCACCATGGCGGCACTGTCGGTCCTGGTGATGCCCGCACTCGTGCTGATCGGAACCTCTGTCACCGTCCTGCTGAACTCGACCGTCGACTACCAAGGCAATTCCGGAGATCCTGGCACACCGAGTTCTGCTCACGGGTTCACCGAGGTGCTCTACGCCTACGCCTCCGCTGGGAACAACAACGGCAGCGCCTTCGGCGGTCTGACTGCTACGAGCGATTGGTTCCAGACCTCGCTGGGACTGGCAATGCTGTTCGGCCGCTTCCTGCCCATCATCTTCGTACTCGCCCTAGCCGGGTCGCTCGTCAGGTCCAGGCGCACGGCCACCGACGCTGGGACACTACCCACCGCCGGTCCGCTGTTCGGCGGATTACTGCTGGGGACAGCGGTACTCGTCGCGGCGCTCACATTCTTCCCGGCGCTCGCGCTGGGACCGATAGCAGAGGGCTTGCAATGAACGCCACGTCGATCATCGACGCATTCCGAAAACTCGACCCACGCCACCTGGTGCGCAACCCCGTCATGTTCGTGGTCTTCCTGGGCTCACTCCTCACCACGATCCTCGCGGCGTTGGAACCGTCGATGTTCTCCTGGTCGATCGCCGGGTGGTTGTGGTTCACCGTGCTGTTCGCCAATCTTGCCGAATCGGTTGCGGAGGGGCGCGGCAAGGCCCAGGCCGCCAGCCTGCGAAAGGTCAAACAGGACAGTCGTGCCCGACGCCGCAACGAAGACGGATCCATCTCCGAGGTCAGCGGGTCCGATTTGAGGGTCGGCGACGAGGTGGTTGTTAGCGCCGGGGAGATCATTCCGGGCGACGGCGACGTGGTGGAGGGAATAGCAAGCGTCGACGAGTCCGCGATAACGGGTGAATCCGCGCCCGTGGTAAGAGAATCCGGCGGCGACAGATCTGCCGTGACCGGTGGGACGACAGTGTTGTCCGACGAGATCGTGGTTCGCATCACCTCGGCGCAAGGCGAAACCTTCGTCGACCGGATGATCGGTCTCGTCGAGGGGGCGTCGCGGCAGAAGACTCCCAACGAGATCGCACTGAACATTCTTCTGGCGTCGTTGACGATCGTCTTTCTCCTCGCCGTCGTCGCAATCGGACCCATGAGCGCCTACGCCGGGCAGGAGCAGAACCCGATCAGGCTCATTGCGCTGCTGGTGTGCCTGATTCCCACCACTATCGGGGCATTGCTGTCCGCGATCGGTATCGCCGGCATGGATCGGTTGGTGCAGCGCAATGTACTGGCAAAGTCGGGACGCGCCGTCGAGGCCGCCGGCGACATCGACACCTTGCTGATGGACAAGACCGGCACCATCACCTTCGGAAATCGACGTGCGACGGCAATGCATCCCGCGCCTGGGATCGGCGCCGCAGAGTTGGCGGCCGCAGCGCGTCTGGCGTCCTTGGCCGACACCACGCCCGAAGGCCGCAGCATCGTGGAACTGGTGGACGGTGTCAACACACCCGGCGAGACTGACGAGCCCGGCGATTTCGTCCCCTTCACCGCGCAGACCCGCATGAGCGGTATCGACGTCGCCGATCGAAGAATTCGCAAGGGAGCCGCCGACGCCGTCGCCGCCTGGATCCGCGAGGGCGGGAGCAACTCGGAGCTGTCCGCCGTGAACGACACGGTGCGCGATATCGCGCAGGCCGGCGGTACACCACTGGTCGTCGCCGAATCGGTCGATGGAGCCCCGGCCCTGGTGCTCGGAGTCGTCGAGCTCTCCGATGTCGTCAAACCACACATCGCGGAACGTTTCGCGCAGTTGCGGGCCATGGGTATCAGAACCGTGATGGTGACCGGCGACAACCCGCTGACCGCGAAAGCCATCGCGGCCGAGGCCGGCGTCGACGACGTTCTTGCCGAGGCCACCCCCGAGGACAAGATCGCGCTGATTCGTCGCGAGCAGGAGGGTGGTCGGCTGGTTGCGATGACCGGTGACGGCACCAACGATGCACCCGCGCTGGCGCAGGCAGATGTCGGTGTCGCGATGAACACCGGAACGTCCGCAGCGAAGGAAGCGGGCAACATGGTCGATCTCGACTCGGACCCCACGAAACTCATCGAGATCGTCGAGATCGGCAAGCAGTTGCTCATCACACGCGGCGCGCTGACCACTTTCTCGTTGGCAAACGACCTCGCCAAGTACTTCGCGATTCTCCCCGCCATGTTCACCCCGCTCTATCCGCAGCTCGATGCGCTCAACATCATGGGACTGGCGACGCCGGAATCGGCGATTCTGTCCGCGGTCATCTTCAACGCGGTCGTGATCGTCGGTCTGATACCGCTCGCGTTGCGAGGAGTCCGCTACCGTGCCGCGTCCGCCGCAGCGCTGTTGCGGCGCAACCTGCTTGTCTACGGGATCGGCGGAGTAGTGACCCCGTTCCTCGGCATCAGAGCAATCGACCAAATCGTCCGACTCGTACCAGGGATAGGCTGACATGCGCTTCGTGCAGAGCTTCGCCAGACAGATGCTTGCGGGCATCACCGTATTGGCCGTCTTCACCGTCCTCCTCGGCATCGGGTACCCCGCGGCCGTCTGGGCGATCTCGCGGCTCGACACCCACACCGCCGAAGGGTCGGCACTGCGCACCGCCGACGGGTGCGTCGTCGGCAGTGCTTTGATCGGCGTCGATCCCCAGGTGCCGGTCGGTGACCCTGATCCGTACTTCCATCCCCGAGTGACGGGCTCCGCGGCCGACCTCGATGCGTTCGCCCCGGGCGACCCGTCTGCTGCGCTGCCCACCAATCTGGGCCCGAGTAGTGAGGTGCTCGCTGCGTTCGTGCAGCAGCGGCGGGCGTTCGTGGCGGAACGAGAGTCGATCGACCCGGCCGATGTGCCGGTCGATGCGGTGACGGGTTCCGGTTCCGGTGTTGACCCGCACATCAGTCCCGCCTACGCGGCCGTGCAGGTGGACCGGGTCGCCCGGGTCAACGGTATGACTGTCGAGTCCGTCCAAGCGCTGGTTCGTGAGCACACCGAGGGCCCGCAGTACGGTGTACTCGGGGCGCCGCGGGTAGGTGTTCCCGAGTTGAACGTTGCCCTCGGGCTGACGCCGCCGGCTTGCACGACCGAATAGGAGAGGCTCCCCAGTGGAACGAGGTGAGCTGCGCATCTACCTCGGCGCGGCTCCGGGCGTCGGGAAGACTCTGGCGATGCTCGGTGAGGCGCACCGCCGCAAGGAACGCGGGTGCGATGTGGTGGCCGCGTTGGTGGAAACGCACGGGCGTGCACGGACGGCCGCGGCACTGGAGGGTCTCGAGCTGATTCCACCCGCTCGAATGGAGTATCGAGGCACTGTCAACTTCGAACTCGACGTGGCCGCGGTGATCGCCCGGGCACCGCAGGTGGTTCTCGTCGATGAGTTGGCGCACACCAACACCCCTGGCTCCACGCACGAGAAGCGTTGGCAGGACGTCGAAGAGCTGCTCGGAGCAGGCATCGACGTCATCTCCACTGTCAACGTTCAGCATCTGGAGTCACTCGGTGACGTCGTCCACCAGATCACCGGCGTAGTGCAACGCGAAACGGTTCCCGATCGGGTGGTGCGTGGCGCCGCCCAGGTGGAACTGGTGGACATCACTCCGGAAGCGCTGCGGCGCAGGCTCGCTCACGGCAACATCTATGCGTTCGAGAAGATCGATGCGGCTTCGAACAACTTCTTTCGGCGCGGCAATCTCACCGCCCTGCGTGAGTTGTCGCTGTTGTGGATCGCGGACCAGGTCGATGCGGCTCTGGTGCAGTACCGCAACGACAATCGAATCACCGAGACCTGGGAGGCCCGCGAACGAGTCGTCGTTGCGGTGACCGGCGGACCGGAGTCCGAAACCCTGGTTCGGCGAGCCAGCCGCATCGCGTCGCGGTCCAGCGCCGAGCTGATGGTGTTGCACGTCGTACGCGGCGACGGACTCGCGGGCGTATCCGCGCCGCAGATGGGCTCCGTGCGCACCGTCGCGGCCGGTCTCGGCGCCACCCTGCACAGCGTCGTCGGCGACGACGTTCCCACAACACTTCTCGACTTCGCCCGCGGCGTCAACGCAACGCAGCTGGTGATCGGGACGTCGAGGCGTTCGCGCGCCGCCCGAATCTTCGACGAGGGTATCGGCGCCGCCGTGGTAGCCGACTCGGGCAGTATCGATGTACACATGGTCACCCACAGTGAGCGGGCGCGGCGATGGAACTGGCAGGTCGGGCACGGCAGCCGGCGCATCGCGGCGTGGGTCGCTGCGGTGGCGGTTCCCGGTGCGGCCGCAGCACTGCTTGCCCTGGTCGGACCGCGGCTGAACTCGGGTGGCGAAAGTGCGCTGTTCTTCATGGTCGTGTTGTGCGTTGCCCTGCTGGGGGGTGTGGCGCCGGCGGCGTTGTCCGCGCTCATCTCCGGGTTCGCGCTCAACTTCTTCTTCACCGAACCCCGCTACAGCCTTACCGTCGCGGAGCCGGAGAACTACGGCGTAGCAGTGGTGCTGCTCGCGGTGGCTGTCGCGGTCGCGGTGCTGGTGGACAACGCAGCGCGGCGTGCCCGCGAAGCCAAATCGGCGTCGCGAGAGGCCGAGCTGTTGACGCTCTTCGCCGGATCCGTGTTGCGCGGCGCGGATCTCGAATCGTTGCTGGGTCGAGTCCGCGAAACGTACAACCAGCGCGCAGTCTCGCTCGTGGAGGAGGCCACCGGTCTGCCTGTCTGCACAGTCGGAGACGATCCTCCGCGCACCGAGGACGATGCGGACACGCGAATCGATGTCCCGGACGGGCAATTCACGATGCTGCTGGCCGGGCCGCGGTCGCGCGCCCGCGATCGGCGGGTGCTGACCGCGGTCGCCAATCAAGCGGCCGGGCTGGTGCGTCAGTCTCGCCTGATCCTCGAGGCCAGTAGAGCGAACGCGCTCGCCGAGGCGGACGAGCTTCGCCGTGCGCTGCTCTCCGCCGTCAGCCACGATCTTCGCACTCCCCTCGCCGCAGTGAAGGCGGCGTCGTCCTCGCTGCGCAGCACCGACGTCGAGTTCTCGGCCGAGGACACCGCAGAGCTGTTGGCAACGATCGACGAGTCAGCGGATCAGCTCACAGCATTGGTCGGGAATCTGCTCGATTCGTCCCGTCTCCAGGCTGGTGTCGTCCGTCCGACGCTGACACCGATCTACGTGGAGGATGCCGTGCAGCGAGCACTGTCGAGCAGTTCGACCCAGACCAGTAGTTCGGTTGCCCAGGTTTCCGTCGACGTCGGTGACGTCCAGGTGCTCGCCGACTTCGGATTGCTCGAGCGTGTGCTGGCCAATCTCGTGGACAACAGCGTGCGGCACGGTCTCGGTAGCGATATCCGCATTGGGGCGCTCAGCCGCGGCGACCGTGCTTCGATCACCGTCGCCGACCGCGGTCCCGGTGTCGACAGAGACGCCGAGCAGTCCATGTTCGACGCGTTTCAACGTCTCGGCGACCGAAACGCCACCGTCGGCGTCGGACTCGGCCTCTCTGTCGTCCGCGGATTCGTCGAGGCGATGGGCGGGAGTGTCGACGCGTCCGAGACCCCGGGTGGCGGATTGACGGTCACGATCGATCTGGCCGCCCCGCGTGAACAGAGTGCGGGGCCGGTGGCCGAGTCGTGAGCAAGGTGAGAATCCTCGTCGTCGACGACGAGCCGCAGATCGTGCGCGCACTGCGGATCAATCTGAACGTCCGCGGGTACGACGTGGCCACCGCAGCCACCGGTGCCGAAGCTCTCCGCGTCGCCGCGAACTTCCATCCCGAGCTGGTCCTGCTCGATCTCGGTCTACCCGATATGGACGGTCTCGATGTCATCGGCGGCCTGCGTGGATGGACGGACGTTCCCGTCGTTGTGCTTTCGGCGCGAACCGACTCTGCGGACACCGTCGACGCGCTCGACGCTGGAGCGGACGATTTCGTTACCAAGCCATTCGGGATGGACGAGTTGCTTGCCCGGCTTCGTGCCGCGCTGCGGCGCGCACCCGGTGCGGTCGACGAGGCCGTGGTGGTGACAGATTCGTTCACTGTCGATCTGTCGGCGAAGAGTGTGACGAGGAATGGGCAGAGCGTGCATCTGACTCGGATCGAGTGGGGTGTGCTCGAGCTCCTGGCGCGCAATCGGGGAAAGCTCGTTTCGCAGCGTGAGTTGCTCAAGGGGGTGTGGGGCCCGCAGCACGAACGCGAAACGCACTACCTGCGTATCTACATGGGTCAGCTCAGGCAGAAGCTCGAGGACGACCCGTCGCATCCGCGTCACCTGCTCACCGAGACGGGCATGGGATATCGGCTCGTGTGAGAAGTATTCGCCCTACTTCAGCCAATGCCGCAGCGGCGCGGGCTTGCCGTACAGGTAGCCCTGGGCGAATCGGCAGCGCAGCGTTTCGATCGCGCATGCCTGCTCTTCGGTTTCGACACCCTCGGCGACGATGGACACCGGCAGTGCACGGGCCATGGACGCGATGGCGGTGACGAGCGAATCGGCCGTCGGCGAAGTGCCGATCTCGGCGACGAAGGATCGGTCGATCTTCAGCAGCCCGATCGGTAGTTCACGTAACCGGCTGAGCGAGGAGTATCCGACGCCGAAGTCGTCGAGCACGATGAGCACGTTCATCGCGGCGAGCCGGTCCAAAATGGTCTTGGCCGTGAACATGTCGTCGATCAGGGCTGTTTCGGTGACTTCGAGGGCGAGATCCTCGCCTCGCAGACCACGCTCCGCGAGGAGGTGGGCGACGAGGTCCGGTAGCGAGTCGTCGCGCAGTTGCACCGGTGAGACGTTGACGGACATGGTTACTTCCTGACCGGCTGCGCGTAACGCCGTCAGGTCGTCGAGTGCAGTGCGCAGTACTTCTTCACCGATCTCGCCGATGAGGTTGGTCGATTCTGCGATGGCGACGAACTCGCCGGGGCCGCGCAGTCTGCCGCCGTGCTGCCAGCGGACAAGGGCCTCGTAGACCACGGTCTCACGTGTCGAGGTCATGACGATCGGTTGGTAGTGCACCACCAGCTCGCCGCGTTTGGCTGCTCCGCGGAGAGCAGTTGCGGTCTGTATCGCCGCCGTCGACGACGCGCGCAGCGACTCGTCGAAGAAGGCGGACCGGGCCGCGCCCTGCGATTTCGCGTGGTACATCGCGGTGTCTGCCTCGCGTATGAGGTCGTCGAGGGCGCCCGCTCTGTTTCCCGCCGCAGCGATACCGATCGAGGCCGTGATGTAGGCGCTGGCGGCGCTGAGCACGAAAGGTTCCGACAATCGCGTGACCAGGGACCGCGCCAGTTCCTCCACGTCCGGTCGGGTGCAGCGACCGATGACGACGAACTCGTCTCCTGCATACCGAACGACGGTGTCCGACGGACGCACGGTCGCGCGGATGCGGTGTGCGGCGGCGGCGAGCATCTCGTCGCCGACGCGGTGTCCGTAGGAGTCGTTGACCATCTTGAAGTTGTCGAGGTCGACGAACAGGACGAAGATCCGCCCTGGCGTGTCCTCGGAGTCCAAGCGATGAAACTGCTCGCGCAGCATCGTGCGATTCGGTAGTCCGGTCAACACGTCGTGAGCGGCCCGATAGCGGGCGTCGTCCTCGCTGTGTTCCATCAGACTCATCGCTCGCTCCCCGCGTAGGAAGATGCCGATGAGGATGACCGAGAGCAATGTCGACCGGACGGCCATATCGCTGGTGGACACGGCCGTACCGAGCAACGGTATCGCCGCGCACACCGCCAGCAGAACGACGAGGAACGCGATGCGGCTGCGGCTGCGCGGAGCGAGGTGTCTCGGCTGCGACATGGCGGCCATGTGTGGATCGAGCGCTGCGAGCGCGAGCGATGCGTACGCGAGGAGGTAGATGCCGTCGAGCAGTCCCGCAGTCGGCGATTGTTCGCTGGAAAGGAAGTATGCGTACGCGACGTCACCGGCGAAGACGAACAGAAGCGCCACCAGGAGCAGGCTCAGCGACCGATTGCGACGTTCGGCGGATACGAGCAGGTAGGTGATCAAGGTGATCATGCCGGCGTCGACGGCCGGATAGGTACCGTTCGTCACCGCTGCCAGCATTCCCACGTCGCTGTCGAGGAGCGGCGAGATGAACAGGATCCAGGACAGGAAGAAGGTTCCGAGCGCGATCAAGGCCGCATCGATGAGCGGGGTGATGTCGTCGCGTGAGCGCCGTTCGAGGATCCAGCGGGCGAGTGCGGTTCCGATCGCCGCGTAGCCGGCGAGGGTGAAGACATTGGAGACCGCGGAGATGTCGGTGGGGTAGATGGTCGGATCGCTGCGTAGGCCGACTCCCACAAGAAAGAATATGGCGGCAGCAAACAGGCACCACCAGGAGGTGGCATCGGTGGGGGCGTATCGCCGTATGCCGACGCCGATCGCGAGGATCGAACCGACGGCGAACCCCCCGAGGACCACGGTGCGTATCGGTGCGCTGCCGAGGTAGAAGAGGATACCGGCGGAAATGACCACGGCCGCGAGCCCGACGGTACGCAGAACTCCGTAGGGCATTCTGCCCAACAGCGGGGCCTTCGCGTCCATCGAAGGCCCTCCTCGCCTGCTCACAGTTGTTCACGAACCGCTCGTCAAGCTCGCCCCCGTGCAGATTACTGTAGAACGTTCAGATTACTGTAGAACTGCTGCCGAACGCGTGTAGCGCCGCTGTTCGGCACCCGCGATATTGCCTGCGCTGTGGGGTGTCGCCGGGCGCGTAAAATCCGACACATGAGTGAAACGGACGACGTGCCAGGGCAGGTACGCGCCATGGTCGGACGCAGTTATCGCATCGACGATGTGTACGAGGTCGGCAAGGCGAAGGTGGAAGAGTTCGCCAAGGCCGTACACAATTTTCACCCGGCTCACTACGACACCGAGGCTGCGCGGGATCTCGGTTACGACTCGATCATCGCTCCGCCCACCTTCATGTCTCTCATCGCGTTCGTCGCCCAGCGTCGCCTGTTCGAGGAGACGTTGAGCTGCTATTCGATGCCGCAGATACTGCAGGTCGATCAGAAGTTCACCTTTCACCGGCCGCTGCATGCGGGCGATCGGCTCAGCTGTGAGGTGTCGGTGGTGTCGGCGCGCCGAGCGGTGGGCGCGGATCTGATCGTGGTGGAGAACGACATATTCGATCAGCGAGATCAGCCGATTCTTACCGCGATGACCACTCTCGCTGCGTCCGCCGAGGTGTCGACGCCCGAGAACTTCATGCACTACGTGGAGCAGATCATGATGGCCGGCACGGTGGGCTCGCCGACGCCCTGACCTCGATCGTCAACTCAGGGTTGACGCTAGTTCTTCGTCAACTTATGGTTGACGAGTGACCGAGCCAGCGAAAGCCGCCCTCCCCGTCCGTCTCGACGATCTGATCGACGCCATCAGGAAGGTGCACGACGACGAACTCGAGCAACTGTCCGACGCCGTCCTCGCGGCCGATTCGCTCGGTGATCTTGCCGATCACCTGATCGGCCACTTCGTGGACCAGGCCCGTCGCTCCGGCGCGTCGTGGACCGAGATCGGCCGAAGTATGGGCGTCAGCAAGCAGGCAGCGCAGAAGCGTTTCGTGCCGAAAGGGGCGGAGTCGGACCTCGATCCGAGCCAGGGATTCCGGCGATTCACCACGCGCGCGAAGAACGTGGTGGTGGCGTCGCAGGTCGAGGCCCAGGCGGCGGGCAACGACGCGATCGCTCCCGAGCACCTCGTCCTCGGATTGCTGAGCGAGAAGGATTCGCTGGGTACGAGATTCCTGCTCTCCGCGGGGCGAACCGAGAGCGTGGTCCGCGAGGCGATCGCGCCGAGATTGCCCGAGAAGGCCGCCGAAGTACCGGGGCTCGTACCCTACGACGCCGATGCCAAGAAGGTCTTGGAGCTCACTTTTCGGGAGGCTCTTCGGTTGGGCCACAACTACATCGGGACCGAACACCTGCTGCTTGCTCTGCTCGAACACGAGAACGGTGCCGGTGTGCTCGCCGAACTCGGGGTCGAGAAGGCAACCGTGGAGCGCGAGCTCATCGAGGCTCTCGCGCCCTTCCTCGAGCCCTGACCCTGAAGCCCTAGGCGCGTGCTCGCTCCTGCACTGCCAGCTTCACGTCCGCATCGATGAGGTCCGCGATGATGCCGCCGGCCACGCGCACACCTGCCGCTGCGGAGCCGATGAGGTTCTCCATGGGGGCGGCAACGTTCCCGGCGGCGTGGACACCGGCAACCGAAGTGGCCCCCTTTTCGTCCGTCGCGACGAATGTCGCGCCCATGGGTACCTCGCCCATCATCGCCTCGGTGACGTCGAGACCCAGGTCGGACAGAATGCTCGCATTGGCCCGAAATGTCGGCTTGGTGACCACGGCCTGCAGCGGAACTGTTGTGCCCGAGACCAATTGCACTCCGGTCAGCGCGTCCTCGTGGACAGCAAGTCCCGCGATCTTGTCTGTCACTACGCCGATATCTCGCGCCGCCAGTTTCTCGTACTCCTCCTCGGTGGGTTCGAAGTCTCCGGCGAAGAGCACGACGCTGTCGGTCCACTGCCGCCACATCAGCGCCTGATGCACGCCGAAGGGACTTCCGATGATGCCGACGGTGTCGTTGCGGACTTCCCATCCGTGACAGAAGGGGCAGTGCAGCACGTCGCGGCCCCACCGCTCGGCCAGGCCGGGGATGTCGGGTAGCTCGTCGGTCAATCCGGTGGTGATCAGAAGTCGACGCGCAGTTATCTCGGCGTCGTCAGCGAGCGTGACGGCGAAGCTGTCGATCGAACCCGATACCTTCGCCGCGAAACCTTCGCGGAGTTCGGCGCCGTACGACGCAGCTTCCTCGCGTCCTTTCTGCAGCAGTTCCAGCGGTGGCACACCCTCGAGTCCGAGGTAGTTGTGTGCGTGCTCGGCGGGTGCGTTGCGCGGCGCGCCTGCATCGACGACGAGGACGCGTCGGCGGGCCCGGGCGAGTGTCACAGCCGAGGCCAGGCCGGCAGCGCCGCCGCCGATGATGATCACGTCGTATTCGGGTGTCGTTGTCATGAGACAACTGTGGTGCCCGCAATGCCATATGGCAATGTTACTTGCCGAAATAGCAAACCCGAGCGAGGTGCGGTGCTATTCGGTGTCGGTAGCGGGACCCTCGGCGGTCGCGCCGCCCTCGTCGGTCCATTCGCTCGTATTTCCACCCGAGGCCGGGTCGGACTGGACATCGGCATCGGCGCCCTCGGGTGCGGTGCCGACATCGGTGGTTTTCGGGTCGGTGTGCTTGTCATCTGTCATGACCTCCCGATACCCCGGACGGGCGAGACTCAACCCGCGACGACCTCGCGCAGCCGCTCGGTGTCCTGCTCGGTCCAACCGTCGGGCTGCAGTATCGCGGCCCACAGCTCGACGGCATCCTCGCCGTAGTTGTGGCCGTAGCCCTGCGGTACATCTGTGGAGAACACCATGTCGAACGTGGTCTGCCAGAACGTGACGAACGGGAACCACCGCACTCCGGGATCGACATCGACGCCGCGCGGCTCACGCAGCCAGTCCGGTCGATGCAGGATCAGACTCGACGACCACCACGTGATCGGATCGGACGCGTGTTGCCAGTAGATCACCCTGGGCTGCTCCCACGGGGTGCCGAGATCGAGATCGCTCGGGCGGCCGGCGAAGCGCACATACACGCCGTCGTCGATGATCGGGAGAATCTCGCGCGAGCCCGCGTCACGATCAGCGGTGATCTCGGCCCACTGCCTCGTGAAGTTCGGATTGCCCACCCACAGAGCGCCGTCCGTTCGCGCGACCATGTCTCGCGCACCACCGAAGGCGTCCTGTCCGCCGTAGGCGCCGAGGCTCTCCCCGAAGGACACCAGCTTGGGGCGCGCCTCTTCCGGGCGGTCCTGCACGGCGTCGTAGACGCGGTCGAACAGTGCCCGACCAGCCCTGCGAGGTGACTCCCGGTCGGCGAGGAACGCTATCGGACTGGGCAGAAACGAGTACTGCATCGAGGCGATCGCGGTGTCACCGCCGTACATGTACTCGAGCGAACCGGCGACGGATTCGTTGACCCACCCGCGTCCGGTGGTGGTGGCGACGGCGAGAACTGCGCGGTCGAAAGCGCCTGTGCGCTCGAGCTCCTCGACCACCCGATCGGCGGTGGCCTCGATCGAGTCCTCACCCTCCGCTCCGGCATAGACGCGAATGGGTGTGGGAGCGGGTTCACCGGTGAACTGCTCGATCTGTTCGGCAGTGGGACCCGAGGAGACGAAGCGCCTGCCCTCCATACCCAGTGTGTCCCAGGCCTCGTTGGACTCCGGCGAACCTGAGTTCTCCGGAGACATGGGTTGTTCGACTCCGGGATGGTTGCCCTTGTCGGCGATTTCGGAGGAACTCGAGACAGCCGCGATGAGAACGTTGTTGACGGCGCCGTTGATCACGAACAGCGTCAACAGAGCAACGAGGCCGACTGCGACTGCCTTCGCAACGGGTAGTGGGACAATCCGGGTGAACTTGGTGGTGAGATACCGGGCGCACCAGCGCAAACCACGTGCCATGGCCAACAGCAATAGGGCGATGAGAATCGCAACGGCAAGAACGCCCATGTAGAGCACACGGCCGGGATCCTCCACGTCCACGAGTTGTCGAACGATGCCCTGCCACCACGAGCCGAGAATCAAGAACAGAGGAACGACGACAGCTGCGGTCGCCGCGACACCCCACCGGCCGTATCGCCTGGTCTGCGTCGAGAAGTTCGGGCGAATGCCGCACCAGTGCGCCACCCACACCAGCAGGCATCCGACGCCGTATCCGGTGGCCATGCTGATGCCGGTCGCGACGCCCTGCAGATACCAGGCGCGGGGCAGCAAGGATGGTGTCATCGAGAACGCGAAGAAGATGATGCCGACGAACAATCCGACTGGCTCGAGCCGTGAAACGAACTGCCGCAGCTTGTGCATCGTCACATAGTAGAGCGCTGATCTGCACCGATGTGATCGAGATACCGCTGTGCCGAGGCGATCACACGAGCGTGGGCGTCCTCGGTGATGACCCGGTCCCACCAACCTCCGTACAGCGCTTCGAAGCGGTAGGGCGCGATCAGTTCGAGGGCCTTGGTGATGGTGTCGGGGTGTTCGGGGATCAGGTTCGGGTAGCTGTACATGAACCCGACCCAGCGTCGGTTGGCGACGACGGTGAAGATGTCGCTCGCGCAGAGGGCGCCGCGACCGTCCAACCCCGAATCCCAGTGCATGACGGTGCCCCCGGCGAAATGAACGCCCGCGTTGATCAGGGTCCGTCCAGGAACGATCTCGTGTCGCGGACCCGACCACAGCACGACGTTCTCGTTCCTGGTGACCCACGATGCGTCACGCTCGTGAACGTAGATGGGTACGTCGCCGAAGGCGCGCGACCATTCGACCATCGAACTGAAGAAGTGGGGATGCGAGAGCGCGATGGCGGAGATACCGCCGAGTTCGGTGACCCGTGCGATTGCGTCGTCGTCGATGTAGGAGATCGAATCCCACATGACCGTGCCGCCCTCTCCGGGGACGAGGAGCGCACGTTGGCCGATACCGAGGGCAGGTGCCGTGGCAAGCCCCCACAGCCCGGGCACTTCCTCCCGAACGTCCACGCGGCGACCCTGCTCCCGGAGCAATGACAGTGATGTCCACTGTTGCCCGTCGTAACCGACGTACTGGCGCTCTTCCTCGCAGATCATGCAGTGGATCGGGCGCTCACCTGCGGCGTCGAGTGCGTACTGAACGCCGCAGGTGACGCAGATGGGTAGATCGTCGCCCATGAATTCAGCCGCCCTGAACTGGTCGATCTAGAGACCGAAGGGAAGTACTCCCGGTGCGAGTTCGAAGCCGCTGCTGCCAGCCGAGATGGATCCGATGCTGCCGAGAATGAGATTGACGAAATTGGTGATCATGAAACGTGCGCCCTTCGTATGTGTACGTGGTGAACCTGTTCGAGGGTACCGGCGAATCGGGTCGCAAGGGCAGCTCCGAAGACTCTTGTGCTCGCGTAGCGTGAGTTTCATGCGTCGATTCATAGGTGTGGGTGTACTGGCACTAGCGGCTTCGATGAGCTGCTCGGCGGCAACCGAGGCGCAGCCTCTGGAGCAACGTCTGGAGCAACCCACACCCATCGACTACGTCGCCCTGGGTGATTCCGCAGCAGCGGGTCCGCTGATCCCCGATTCGGCCGGAACACCCGGATGCCTGCGATCGAACTCGAACTATCCGCACGTGCTGTCCGGGTTGATCGAGACGGCGTCGTTCGTCGACGTTTCGTGCTCGAGTGCACGTTCGGAGCATGTCACCTCCGTCGAGCAGCCGACCGGCAGCGGACCGGTTCCACTACAGATCGACGCCCTCTCCCCCGAGACGGATCTGGTGACCATCACCATCGGCGGTAACGACGTCGAACTGGTTTCGACGGCGCGCAACTGCATCAACTTCTCAGCCGAACCAGTAGGTGTCTCCTGCGCGGACACGCTCACCGCCGGCGGCACCGACATCGTCGCCGAAGCGATCGACGCGGCAGCGCCGCGGTGGGGTGAGGTGTTCGCCGCGATCGGTGAGCGCGCACCGAACGCGGAGGTCCTCGTCGTCGGGTACGGCACCTACGTGCAGCCCGGCGGCTGCTACGGAACCCAGCCCGTCTGGGCCCGCGATGCCGACTACCTGCAGGCGAGCGTAGACAAGATGAACGATGCGCTCGCGCGGGAAGCGGAGGAACACGGCGCGAGGTTCGTCGATGTTCGCGAGATCAGCATCGGCCACGATGGCTGCGCCGAGCCCGCCGAGCGTTACCTCGAAGGGGTCATACCGGCGAACCCCGCAGCGCCTCTGCACCCGACAGCAGCCGGGATGGCCGCGTTCGCCCAGGAGATCGCGGCGTCGCTGAACTGACGCATGACCCGCCCCACGCGCGAACTTCGCACCGTTTTTGCCGACCTGCAAGCCCCGTTCACGTCCGAGCTCGGCACCTAGGTCTGCAAAAGGGGTGCGGGGTTCGGTCGCCTGGCCGCCGTATACGCACGCCACCCACCGAACTCGGTGATGTCCTCGCCGTTCTGCGCGGCGTCGAAAGCGCAGCAGAACCCGGTGACCCAGCGCCCGTCGGCGAGTTCGATCTTGGTCAGGCCCATCGGTACGGGCAGCCCGGCGAGAAACGTTCCCAGTGCGGCGGCAGACATCCGGTACAGCTCACCGGCAATGGGCGCACCGAGTCCATCGCCGTGTCGGACGAGGCCCGGTTTCGGCGGGGTGGTGCCCAGATCGACCATTCGATAGGCATCGGAGGTCTGTACGTACCCGGTGAAACGAGCACCGTCGAGTTGATGGTGTACCGGGAAGCCGGATAGATGCGCGCCGACGACCAGTACTTCGGTGCCCTCGTCCACCAGCACCGGTGCATCCGCATCGACGATACGTGCGCAGATATCGACGGCCACCTGATCGGCGAATGCCGGTACCACCACCATGACCCCGAATGGATCGCCCGCGGCTGTAGGCGCCCCCGGGACGGCGACGGCCGCCATGTCCAGCAGGTTGCAGAAGTTGGTGAACGTACCGAGGCACCGGTTGATGCCCAGCGGATCTGCCTGTACAGCAGCGATGGTCGGGTGTTCGGTGGTGGTAGGCAGAAGTAACCCGTCGAAACCTTCCAGAAGCTGTGCAGCGGACCGCTTTCCGGCCGCGATGGTGGCGAGGTCGTCGACATACCGATGCGCCGACGGCTCGGCCGCCCCGCCGACGATCCGCGCCACCGTCGGGTCGGCGGACGCGGGCTCGGTGGCGAGGAACTCCCCGACAGCCGAATACCGCCCCGCCACGATTGCTCCGTCGTAGAGCAGCGTCGCGGCGTCGAGAAGAACCGAAATGTCCACCTCGGCATGATCGATGCCCTTGGATACGAGTGCAGCGACGGTCCTGTCGAACGCATCGCGGTACTCCGGGCTCAGTGCGGTGAGGTCCTCTGGCCTGGGCACGGCGAGTCGCGGCGCTCGTGCCGGGGCGAGTGTGACATCGGCCGGCCATGTGCGGCTGCGAACGTCGAGTTCGTCGTACCCGATCATCACGCGAGTCGCCGCCGCTGCGGTATCGAGATCGCGGGCGAGCACGGTGACGCAATCGTAGTCGGCGCAGGCGGGCACCACTCCCGTCGTGGGAACCATACCGAGAGTCGTCTTGATCCCGGCGAGATTGTGAAACGCGGCAGGTACCCGTCCGGAGCCCGCTGTGTCGGTGCCGATTCCGATGTCCACTATGCCTAGTGAGACGGCAACAGCGGAACCGGAACTCGAACCACCGGAAACGAGCTCCGGGTCCCAGGCGCAGCGAACCGCGCCGTACGGACTGCGGGTTCCGACCAGACCGGTCGCAAACTGGTCCAGGTTGGTCTTGCCGAGTATCAGGGCGCCTTGCTCGACGAGGCGTGCAACCGCAGTCGCGGATGCGTCAGGCGTGTAGGCGAAGTCGGGGCATGCAGCCGTTGTCGGAAGACCGGCAACATCGACATTGTCCTTGACGGCGACAAGTAACCCCGCTAACGGAAGCGACGGATCCAGTGCCTCGGCCTCGGCGAGTACATCGGCCTCCTCGCGCAGCGTGATCCACACCTCGGGCCGATCGACCTCGACAATCTCTTTGTAAGCCTGCCGAACCCGCTCCATCAAATCATACTGCTCCATCGGTATCGCCCTTCGTGGTGAATTCGCCGGCCGCGGACCATGCTGTGCGTTCGGCGTCGAACGCTATTGCCTGCATCGCGCGGAACTCTTCGATCGAGTCGTGATTGTCGGCGAGGAAGTTGTCGTGCTCGGCGAGGGAGAACTCGCCGTCGGTGATCTCCACACCCCCACCGCGGCCGGCTGCGGTATCGGCGCGCAGGTCCATCAGTTCCTCCGGTTCCACCGGGTACCAGGAGATGCGGTCGAAGAACCGCAACAGCCAGGGACTTTCGGCCTCGAACGAACCGCTTCGCTCGGGGTAACGATGGTTCCACACCTGCGTGGTGCGGCCCACGAACTGATATCCGCCGGGGCCTTCCATGCCGTAGATGCACAGGTATGCGCCGCCGATCCCGACGGCGTTCTCCGGCGTCCAGGTGCGTGCCGGGTTGTATTTGGTGGTCACCAGCCGGTGGCGTGGGTCGAGTGGAGTCGCGACGGGTGCGCCGAGATAGACATCGCCCAACCCCAGAACCATGTAGTCGGCAGCGAACACGGTGTCGAATACGTCTGCGACAGTGTCGAGTCCGTTCATACGGCGGATGAACTCGATGTTCCACGGGCACCACGGGGCGTCCGCGCGCACGCCGTGCATGTATCGCTGGATCGCCTCGCGTGTGGACGGGTCGTCCCAGGACAGCGGCATCCGCACGGTTCGTGACGGCACCACCAGTTCCGAGGCCGCGGGTAGATCGTCCTCGACCTCGGCGAGCAGTCCCATCAGCGTCGAAATCGGCAGCACGTCCGGATCGACCTTGACCTGCAGTGACCTGATGCCCGGGGTCAGATCCAGCAGGCCGGTCGGCGCAATTGCCTCGATTCGTTCGTGCAGCGCGTGCGCTCGTGCGCGCAACGCCAGATCCAGCGTCATATCGCCGTACTCCACCAGGACGTTGTCGTCACCGGATCTGCGGTAGGTCACCGCTGTCTCGGCTTCGCGGCGCGCGATGACACCGTCGTCACCGTCGCCTCCGCTCGAGAACACAACAGGAAACGACGCCCGACGCTCGACGCCGAGTGCGCCCAGTGCAGCGGCGTTCGCCGCCCTGATGGGGACGAAGCGGATGGTGTCACCGGCTTTGAGTTGTCCGAGCTTCCAGCGCTCGGCGGCGACGACGGTGACAGGACAGACGAAGCCGCCGAGACTCGGGCCGTCCGGGCCCAGCAGAATCGGAGTGTCACCGGTGAAATCGAGTGCGCCGACGGAGTACGCGTTGTCGTGAATGTTCGACGGGTGCAGACCGGCTTCGCCGCCGTCCTGGCGCGCCCACTCGGGCTTGGGACCGATCAGTCGTACACCGGTGCGGTCGGAGTTGAAGTGAACCTCGTAGTCGGTGGCGAACAGGGTTTCCATATCGGCGCGGGTGAAGAAGTCCGGTGCGCCGTGCGGACCCTCGGTGACGGCGATCTCCCACTTCGACGTCAGCACGGGCCGGTGCTCCATCGGGATCGAGCGGAGATTCGACGGGTCGGCGGCACCGACGATCTCGATGATGTCTCCCTCTGTGAGGGTTCCGCCGCGGAGTCCGCCGAACTTACCGAGGGTGAATGTCGCTGCGCTACCCAGGTAGTCGTCGATCTCCATCGATCCCTGGATGGTGACGTAGACGCGCAACCCGGCTCCGTTGCTCGTGCCGACGTCGAGGGTGGCTCCGGCGGGGACGAGGAGTGGACGCCACTGCTCGGCGCTGTGCCCGTCGATCGTCACCGGTACGTCGGCCCCGGTGACGCACACGTAGGTGTCGGCGTCGAAGGTCAGGGCCGGACCGGACATCGCCGATTCGAGTCCCGCTGCGCCTTCGGGGTTTCCGAGTGCGACATTGCCCAGCCTGAAGGACAGGTCGTCCATCGGCCCGGATGGCGGCACACCCACTTTCCAGTAGCCGATACGTCCCGGCCAGTCTTGCACGGTGGTCAGTATCCCTGGCCGAACCACGGTCATCTTGGTGGTGCTCATGACCGCGTCACGACCATCCGCACTGCCGTGGGGTCGAAACCGTTGCAGGGGTTGTTGATCTGCGGGCAGCTCGAAACGAGCACGAGGGTGTCCGTTTCGGCTCGCAGCGACAGAGACTTGCCCGGTGCGGACAAACCGTCGACGATGCCGAGGGTGCCGTCGGGGTCCACGGGCACGTTCATGAAGAAGTTGATGTTGGAGACGAGATCGCGTTTGCCGAGCCCCCACTTCGCGCCCTCGATGAGGAAGTTCTCCACACAGGCGTGTTGATGTTTGGTGTGGTGGCCGTAGCGCAACGTGTTCGACTCCTGTGAGCAGGCCCCGCCGACGGTGTCGTGATTGCCCACCTCGTCGGCGACGATCGTCATCAGCGGTGTCGAGTCGTCGCTGCGCAGCACGGTCCCGGTGGTGAGAAACAGATTGCGCTGAGCGGTGACGGTGGCAGAGGCACTGTATCGGATGCTGTGATCGTGGGCGGCGTAGAGCAAGGTGTCGACTGCCTGATTGCCGTGCAGGTCGATCATCGTCAGCACGTCGCCGGCTCGCACGACGGCAGACCACGGGGCCCGGGCGTCGGCGAGTTCGTCTCGGATGATGGTGTGTTCGAGTGTGGTGCTCATCGGATGCCTTTCGGATCAGCAGCGTTCCAGGCGCTTTCGGTGTTCCGCACTGCGCGCTGATATTCGGGTTCGGTGTTGGGCAGCGTCCGTAGTTCCTCGGTTGCGTCCCAGGCGAGAATCTCTACTGCAGTGGTGGTGGCGAACTCCGGTGAGGGATCGAGTGGGTGCGCGGTGTTCGCGAGTAGCACGATGACAGGCAGATGGATCAGTAGATCGATCTCGGCACCTGCGCCGGCGGATCCGGTGCTGACCAGGGCCCCGTCGGATTCGACGTGTACTCCCTGGAATAAGGAGATCGGCGAGGGCAGGTCACGCTGCGACAGGCCGTGTTTCGCCGCGGCCACGGTGAACAGTTCACGTCCGGCCGGGGATCCGGAATGCAGAGCGCCGCTGCCGTACTTGTTCTCGTTGGCGGCCTGCGAGGTGGTTCCGCAGAAGGCGTCGTGGTGGCCGGAGCTGTCGGCGACGATGGTGGCGAGTACGCGGCCCTGGTCGGAGAGCAGGGGGTGGCCGGTAGCGAGGTACGCCTGCCACGGAACCTTCACGGTGTCGGCGGCGTTGAGTCGTTCCCACGGTGCATCGGCGCGGTAGAGCAGGATGTTGGCGCAAGCAGAGCCGTCGACGTCGCGAAGTCGTAGACGAGTTCCGCGGGCGAGCACATTGGAGGTGTAGCGGCCGCCGGGGACCGTTTCGGCCCAGGTGAGTTCATCGATTCCATCAGGGGCGACGGGCGCATCGACTGCTGCGGCCTGTGCGCGTGCGTGTTCCTTCGCGGCGAGAGTGGTTGCGGTACTCATGCTTTACGCTCCTAGGTTGACTGGACGCGGATGGGTCTTGCCGCGAGGAAAGCAGGCGATGCCGGCGATGACCACGGCGAGGACGGTGAGCGGCGCTGCCCACTGAAGCAGCGGGAATTCTCCGGTGGGGTTGAAGATCTCGGCGCGCGGCCAGGACAGGTTGATCACCATCAGCCCGCCGTAGAGGACTGCGACGAGGTTGACGGGAACTCCGACACGTCCGAGGGTGAAGAGTTTGTTTCCTTCGGCGTCGAACGCAATGCCGCCGTTCGGCCAGCCTTTGAGTCGCTGCACCAGCAGCGGCACGGTGACCATGAGGTACGCGAGATAGATCAGCACGATGCACACGCTGGTGAGTGTGGTGAACAGGGCGGCGTTGCCGACGTTGACGGCCAGAACTGCGATGCAGGCGAGTCCGATGAGGACGGCAGGCGCGATGGGCGTTCCGGTTCTGGGGTTGACCGTGCACAGCAGCTTCGACCCCGGCAGCCGTCCGTCGCGGGCCATCGAGAACATCAGTCGGGTTGCTGCCGTCTGAATTGCCAAGGTGCAGATGAAGACTGCGATTGCCACATCGACCAGCAGAACAGTGCCCCACGGTGAGGTCAGGATGGAGTCGATGACGTACGGCAGGCCCAGCGTCGCGAGATTACCGTCGGTCAGTGAGGGTGCCGCCATGAGTGCGCCGACGATCATCACCCCGCCGCCCAGCGCGGAAGCGGACAATGCGAGGCGGATGGTGCGCGGTGCTACGCGTCGCGGGTTGTGAGTTTCCTCGGCGAGCTCACCGGCCGAACCGAATCCGACCATGACGTAGGCAGCCATCAGGCCCGAGACGATCCAGGCCCAGATGTATCCGGATTCCGTACCGGGAGCGCCGGTGTCGAGTACCACCTGCGGACCGCGCTGGGCGTGGGTGAAGAACACGAGCACCAGTGCGATGACGCCGACGATTTCGCAGGTGACGCCGATGCTGTTGATGCGCGCCATCCAGTTGACGCCGATCGAGTTGATGGTGGTCGTCATGACCAGCAGCACCGATCCGAGGATGACGGCGTTGGTGGCTCCACTGGGTGAGGTGAGGGCGGGGTCGTCGCCGACGAGTTGGAAGCCGCTCCAGATGCTGGGCAGGACCACCTGCAATGCGATGGCGGCCGCTGATGCGGTCACGATCTGCGCGATGATCATGAACCACCCTGCGAACCAGCCGACGATCTCCCCGCCCATGCGACGCGACCACTGGTAGATCGCACCCGAAATAGGGTATCGCGCTGCCAGTTCCGCGAAGTTGAGGGCAACCATGAACTGGCCGAGGAACACCAGGGGCCAGGTGAAGAAGAAGGCGGGTCCGCCGAAGCTGAAACCGAGGGCGAAGAGCTGGAAGATGGTGGTCAGGATCGATACGAACGAGAATCCGGCGGCGAACGAGGCGAACTTGCCGAGTTTGCGGTGCAGCTGCTGTTCGTAGCCGAGCTCGGCAAGGTCGGAGTGATCGCGGCTTGAAATTGTTGGGCTGGTGGGGCCCTCGGGTGCGGGCAGGGTAGTCGAGCTCATGTCTGGCTCCTGATAAGAGGAAGAGTGACCGCCCGTCTGCGCTGCCGGTGCGGGGTTTCTGTCACTCGATAGTTTTCCCGTCCGTGATGCCTTTCGGGTGTCGTGCATGTATCGAACGACGGCACTCGTGAAACAACCGTGTTTCCTGTATTTCGATCAAGTGACAGAAATTTCACACGAGTCGATTCGATGCCAGGATGTACAGCATGACCACTGCAGGCCGACCGAGGTTGAGCACGAAGAAGCGGCCGGGTGAAACCGCCCGAGACGAGATACGGGACGCCGCCGCAGAACTGTTCACCACCCGCGGCTACACCAACACCTCCACCCGGATGATCGCCGACGCAGTCGGCATGCGGCAGGCATCGCTCTATCACCATTTCGCCAACAAGGACGAGCTCCTGGACTCGCTGCTGAGTGGAACCGTCGACGAACCCCTGGCGGTGGGCCGCGCCGTACGCGACTCCGATGCCCCGGCCGTAGAGAAGATGTACGCCCTCGCGTGGTGTGACGCCGACCAGCTCTGCCGCTCGAAATGGAACCTCGGTGCGCTGTACCTCCTGCCGGAACTGCGCGAGGACCGTTTCTCGACATTCCGAGCCCACCGGTACGCGTTGATGGACCTGTACAGGTCCATCGCCACAGAAGTCGTCGCCGAACCCGCATCAACCGTGCCGGGAGTCTTGGATCTCCCCTTCCGGCTCGTCGAGAGCGTGGTGAACACGCGAGCAGATACCGAGTACGGCCGTGATGCCGAAGGTGCCGACTACGCGAGTGTCATCGCCGAGGCCGCCGTGCGGGTTCTCGGGTTCACCGGACCGATCGCCGCCGTGCGCGCGGGAGCCGAAATCCTTCTCGAACGCGGAACCGCCATACTGGACCGGTGAGCGAGCTACCCGATGGCTAAGAAGAAGCAGCAGTCATCGGGGCCCGTCGCCGGGGTCTACGACACCGATACCGGCACATGTGAACTGGTTCGCGACACCCTGACCGCCGACGGCTGGACGATCCTCGTCAACGGCGTACCGAGCTCGCACATCGATATCGACGACCCCACCCAACTCGACTTCGAGTACATGCGGTGGATGGCCGGGCTCGTTCGTCATCACCCGTTCGCGAGCGACAAACTCCGCGCGCTGCACCTCGGCGGCGGCGCATGCACTCTCGCCCGCTGCTTCGCAGCCGAGTACCCCGACGCGCGGCAGGTGGTCGTCGAACTCGACGGCAGGCTGGCCGAACTCGTTCGCGAATGGTTCGATCTACCGCGCGCGCCGCTGCTGCGTATCCGCGTCGGTGAGGCCCGCGAGGTGACCGAATCGCTCACCCAGGACAGCCGTGACCTGATCGTTCGGGACGTCTTTGCCGGGGCCGTGACACCGCCGCCGCTGCTGACCGTCGAGTTCACCGAGCACGTCCGACGCGTCCTCGCCCCCGGCGGCATGTACGTCGTCAACTGCGGCGACACCCGCGATCTCGTCACGACCAAACGCGAGGCCGCCACGATCGGCAGCATCTTTCCGCACACGGCGATGATCGCCGACCCGGCGATGCTCAAGGGCCGCCGATACGGCAACGTGGTCATTGCAGGCAGTGATGTGCCCCTCGGCGGTGATCCGGCGCTGACACGCGAACTGCTCGGCGGCGCAGTGCCGGCACAGATGTGGACGGACGAACGGGTGCGTGAGTTCGCCCGCGATGCGAAGGTGCTGCGCGATTAGGGTGGGCCGGGTAACCCTCAACCGATCTGGAGATACACATGGCGATCATCGCAATGCTCGATCTGACCTTCGATCCCGCCAAGCTCGACGACGCCAAGGTCGTCCTCGCTCGGGTCCTCACCGAGACTCGTGCGTTCGACGGCTGCCAAGGTGTCGACGTGCTCGTCGACGCCGACAACGAGGCTCACTGGATCGCCTACGAGCGCTGGGATTCCGCCGAAGCCGACGCGAAGTACCGCGAGTTCCGGGCCGGCGAAGGCAAGATCACCGACCTCGGCCCACTCCTCGCAGGCGCACCCGCGCTGACCAAGTACACGATCTCCAGCGTCTGA
This sequence comes from Rhodococcus sp. I2R, assembly GCF_020889545.1. Classification (NCBI taxonomy): domain Bacteria; kingdom Bacillati; phylum Actinomycetota; class Actinomycetes; order Mycobacteriales; family Nocardiaceae; genus Rhodococcus; species Rhodococcus sp. I2R. Next base: position 210,910 of record NZ_JAHUTG010000007.1, on the reverse strand, counting down.
CGTTCCCTTACGTCAGTCGGTGCCGGACTCGATGGCCGCGTGATCGAGTGCCTCGGAATTGACTCCGGCGCCGTCGCTCGTGGAGGCCGAGATCGCTTCCGCGCCGCCCTGGGTGACGTCACCGATGAGGTCTGCCCACGCGGTGTGCTGCTCCTGAGCCGCGTACTGCTCGAGCTTGCTGCGCGAATCGGCGATGTCGAGGTTGCGCATCGTCAGCTGACCGATTCGGTCGCCGGGGAAGAAGGCCTGGCCCTGGCTGCGTTCCATCGACAGCTTCTCGGGGTGGTAGCTGAAATTGGTGCCCTGGGTGTCGACGATGGTGAAGTCCTGGCCACGGCGCAGACGCACCGTCACGCTGCCGCTCACCACGTTGCCGACCCACCGCTGCAGGCCCTCACGCAGCATCAGCGCCTGCGGATCGAACCAGCGTCCCTCGTACAGCAGGCGTCCGAGTCGACGGCCCTCGTTGTGGTACGAGGCGACGGTGTCCTCGTTGTGGATGGCGTTGACGAGGCGCTCGTACGTGATGTGCAGCAGCGCCATGCCTGGAGCCTCGTAGATGCCGCGACTCTTGGCCTCGATGATGCGGTTCTCGATCTGATCGCTCATGCCCAGGCCGTGGCGACCGCCGATGGCGTTGGCTTCCATCACCAGGTCGACGGGGCTCGCGAAGGTCTTGCCGTTGATTCGGACCGGATGGCCCTTGTCGAATTCGACGGTGACGTCCTCGGTCTCGATTTCGACCTCGGGGTCCCAGAAGCGGACACCCATGATGGGCGAGACGATCTCGAGCGAGGTGTCGAGGTATTCCAGGCTCTTGGCCTCGTGCGTGGCGCCCCAGATGTTGGCGTCGGTGGAGTACGCCTTTTCCGCGGAATCCCGGTAGGGCAGGTCGCGGTGGGTGAGCCACTCGGACATCTCGTGGCGGCCACCGAGCTCGGTGACGAACGCCTTGTCCAGCCAGGGCTTGTAGATCCGTAGATTGGGGTTGGCGAGCAGACCGTAACGGTAGAACCGCTCGATGTCGTTGCCCTTGTAGGTGGATCCGTCGCCCCAGATGGAGACGTCGTCCTCGCGCATGGCCGTCACCAACAGGGTGCCGGTGACCGCGCGGCCGAGTGGGGTGGTGTTGAAATACACCTGGTTGGCCGATCTGATGTGGAAGGCGCCGCACGTCAGCGCGGCGAGACCCTCCTCGACGAGTGCTTCGCGGCAGTCCACGAGGCGGGCCTGCTCGGCTCCGTACGCGAGACCGCGCTCGGGCACGTCGGACAGATCGGGTTCGTCGTACTGGCCGATGTCAGCGGTGTAGGCATAGGGGACAGCGCCGTGTTCGCGCATCCACGCCACCGCGACGGAGGTGTCCAAGCCGCCGGAGAATGCGATGCCGATGCGCTCACCGACGGGAAGTTCGTGCAGTACCTTGGTCACGCCAGCATGGTATCGGTCTACTCGGTCAGCTCGAAAACGGCACCGGCGAGGATCGACCCGTTGACCTGAATTTCGAGCACATGCTCGCCCGGGTAATAGCGACGCGTGGTGATGGGACGGAACGAGTGCGTCCGCGTGATCGTCGTCGTCGATCCGGGCGCGAGCGCGCGGGTGGTCAGCTTGAACACCTTCGGACTTCGCTTGCCGTTGGCACGGACATGATGGATGACGTAGTCGACGGCCACGGACTGCTCGGAGTCCGCAGTGTTGGCGAGATCGAAGCGGATCGTGACGGACCCACCCGTCGGTACCTCGTTCGGCGTCACCTCCAGATCTCGGGCCTCGACACCCTCGGTCGGTGCGAAACCGAGAAGCGACAGGGCGCCCGGATCGCCCTTCTTGATCAACGAGCGCAGTGCGCGTCGGACGAGTTGTGTGGTGTGTGCGTCCGGATCGGCCATCCACGCCGCAGCCCGATCCACGACCAGGGTGGGATCGGTCCGACTCAGATCGTTGAGGTGATTTGCAACCGAGCGGCGTACGAACTCGGAATCGTCGCGGTAGAGCGCGTCGAGAATCGCGGTCGTGGCGTCCGGTCGGGCAGTGAGCGCTTCGACCCGTCTGGCCCATGGCAGAAACGGGCGGGTTCCCTCGGATGCCAGTCGGCGAACGTGCGGATCCGGGTGGTGCGTCCACTCCAGGGCCGTATCGAGGGTTCGATCGAGATCGGCGTCCATGAACGTCCGGATCGCGAATTCACCCGTCAGGCGAGAGGTCAGCCAGGCGAGAAGGGCTAACCCGGAGTCGAATTCGGCTACACCCTCCGAAGTCGCACGTACCGCGAGTGCCTCGCTGATCGGCCAGATCATCCAACCAGTGAACTCGTCGTTCGTCAGTGCGGCTTCGATAGCGGCCTCGAACTGCGGGTAGTCCGCCGGTAGTTCGGCGAGTAAGGCGTCGCGGACGATGCGGGCGCGATCACTCAGGCTCAGGCCGTCGAACTCGCCTGCCGTAGCGGAGGTCGCCGGCAAGTCGCCGCCGAGGCAGTCGACCAGATTGTGGACGACATTCGCGCCGAGCAGCTCGTCTGCAGTCGGCATCAGACCATATCCTTCTTGGTCATCCATCTCAGAATCGGCCAGCCCAAGAACACCGGAAGCCAGCACGTCAGGACACGGTAGAGAAGCACCGACGGTACCGCGACACTCGCGGGAAGACCGAACGCGGCGAGTCCGCCGATCAAGGCCGCCTCGACGGCACCGACGCCTCCCGGGGTCGGGGCTGCCGCGGCGAGGGTGCCACCGATCATGGTCACGACGGTCACGGTGATGAACGTCGTCCCGCCGCCGAACGCTTGGACACTGGCCCACAGTGCTAGCGCGGCTCCGAGAGTTGTTGCCGCACAGCCGAGAATGATGATCGAGAAGCGCTTCGGGTCCATCGCGAGCTGAGCGAGTTCACCGAGCACCTCCTTGAGCTGCGGTCGTATCGCGTCGCGTAGCCACCGACGCAGGATCGGCAGGAACAGCGCCGCCCCGACGGCTCCCAGCGCAACGCCAGCGATCAGATACAGCACCGTCGGATCGGGCACGTAGCGCTCGAGCCCCGAGGATGTGCCCGCGACGATGGAGAACATGATCAGCAGGCTGACGTGGGTGATCACCTGCACCGACTGCTCCAGCGCCACCGCCGCAGTGGCCCGGACGGCTCCGAGGCCACTCTTCTGCAGGAAGCGCACACTCAGCGCCAGGCCACCCACGCCCGCCGGGGTCGTCGTCGCGGCAAAAGTGTTGGCCACCTGCATGATCACCAGATTGAAAAAGCTGACCTTGCCGAACGCGCAGGCCCACAGTGCTGCCGCGGCACCGATGTACGTCAGCGCAGACACTGCAAGGCCCAGCAGTGCCCACCACCAGTTGGCGGTGCGGAGCTCGGTCAAGAATGTCGGTACCGCACTGATGAACGGATACGCGACGTAGACGAGCGCAATCAGCAGGACGAGCTGGATGATCTGATAGCGGGAGAATCGCGTGACCTGTTCCAGCTCGATCTTCAGGGTGTCGGTCTGGTTCAGGACTTCCTCGCGCACGGCCTTCATGGTGGCGGTGCCGTCGGGAACGGATTTGAGGACCCGCGTCGGGATGGCGGCTTTGGTCAACCGTCCGGCGGCGGTGACGACGGTGTCCTCACCGAGGGTCTCGATAGCGATGCGCACGGCGCGTTCGACCCCGAACAGCGTCGAGGTGGAGATGAGTAGCTGCGCAACATCGGACTGCATCTGCGCGTCCGAGGCCCCGAGCTCGGCGAAAGCGAAACCCCCGAACAGTGCGGTGCCGTTGTCGTCCCAGATCTCGGCGCTCCGCAGATCGCCGTGCGAAATCTGTCTCTCGTGCAGCGTCTGCAAGCCGTGCCAGATGGTCACCGCCAGCGAATCCTCGGAGGACTCGTCGACGGCCTTTCCGCGCGGTGCACTGTGTGCGAACAGTGCCCAGCCGCGGTCCAGGACGGAGACCGCGAGGGGTGTACTGCTTGCGATACCCAGCTCACCGATCGCGATGCCCATCAGAGCCCTGTGCTCGACGGCTCGCCGCATCGAGGCGTGAATCGGCACGCTTTCGCTGCCACGAAATGTCAGCCATCGCCAACCCTGCTTGATCACCCCGCCGCTGCGTTGGTTCTGCCCGTACATTTCGACGACGATCTCCGGTTCCGGGCCCTCGGCGGTAGCGGAGAGCACCAGCGGTCCCGGTCCGGCCGGTTTGAGAACGGTGAAGGAGGTGACGGGATGACCACGCTTTGCCAGTAGCCGGACAGCGCCGTCCAATGGGACTTCCAGAGCCGGTGTGCCGACGACGAGCACGATCAACGCGCCGATGAACCAGCCGACCGCCAATCCCAGCAACGACCGTGCCGGAACGACGGTGCTGACGAAAAGGTGCATCGGCACGAATGCGAGAAGCAGGAACCACCAGGCACGACGCCAGCGAGCGGGAAGCCAGGGGCCCGACACCGTGAGAATCGCGGCGAGCATCGCGATCCAGCGCGAATCGTCGAGGAACTGCGCGAGGAAGGTATCCAGTCGCTCCGGCACGTCCAGATTCCACTCGGGGGTGGAGATACCGGTGCCGGTGATCGACAACGCGAGCACAGCGAGCAGGCCCGCCGCCGCGTAACCAGCGAGCAGCTTCCACTTACGGCCGGCGATCAATCCGATCAGAATGGCGAACGGAAGGGCCAGAATCGCCACGCCGTAGAGAAGGTAGACCAGGTCGGATTGATCCGGGCTGAGCACCCCGACGATGCCCGATACGGAGCTTTCCAGCGCAGCCCATTGATTGCGGGTGATGAGGGACCCTGCGATGACTGCCGCCACCAACAGGGCCGACAGGACTACTCGCAGAATGTCGCTCGTGCGGCGGATGGGCGGTTGCAGCAGCCGGCCCGTCACCGGGATTTCCCGCCCGTCGACTCGTATCGTTTGACGGATCTTTCGGTGCGGCCTCGAGATGCGTCGGCCAACGCTGGGAGTCAACCTAGCGCGCCAGACGCCGGCGAAGCTCGTTTCGTACCGCCGGCCACTCCGAGTTGACGATCGAGTACACGACCGTGTCACGCAGGGAGCCGTCGGGCATGCGCTGGTGATTGCGCAATACGCCGTCCTGCTTCGCGCCCAGGTTCGCGATGGCGGTTCGAGATTGCATGTTCATCCAGTGCGTTCGGAATTCCACTGCAATGCAGTTCAATTCCTCGAAGGCGTAGCCGAGAAGAAGCAACTTGCTGGCAGTGTTGGTGCCACTGCGGTGCGCCGACGCCGCATTCCAGGTGGAACCGATCTCCACGCGACGGTTGGCTGCATCGGCGTTCATGAACGTAGTCATGCCGATGATCTGTCCGGTGTCGTTGCGGCGCAGAGTGAACGGAAGCATCGATTGTGCCTCGAGCAACCCGAGGCGTCGGTCGATCTCGGCCGCCATCTCCTCGGGCCTCGGAACAGCGGTGTACCAAAGATTCCACAAGTCACCGTCGCGAGCGGCGTCGCACAGGCCCTCGAGATGCTCGTGGCTCAGCGGCTCGAGCGTCACGACGTCGTCGCTGAGCGTTACCGGGTGCAGAAAGGTCACATCAGGGACGATACGGGAATCATTGTTCAGGTCGAGACCCCTGCGATGCGCGTACGTCGAACGCTTCCCCGCCTCCTGGACCCAGCCGGCCTCGAGTACGACACGCTGCACGTCGTCCCAAAGCGGTGTGCCCGCTGATTCACTTCCGGCCACACGTACGGCCTCTGGAAGACGGGTATTGCGTTGTGCACCGCGCTGTCGAACAGCGCTTTGGGTGCGGGTCGCTGTCGCCGCACACCGCGAACAGATCGTTGTCGCCATCGAACACGGCCTGTCCAACGCACTCGTCGAATCCGTGAACACCAAGATCCGACTCCTCACTCGCATCGCTTTCGGCTTTGCCCGTCCGAAGTGCTCATCTCCTTGGCCATGCTCAATCTCGGAGGACACCGACCGTCACTACCCGGCCGCCGATACCCCCCCCACATCAGTAACAATGGCCGTATTTCTTGACGCAGTGGGGTTTCGTGTCAGTTGTCGATGGTTGCGCCGACGCAACTCGCTTTGATATCTTGTGCCCATCGCCGCTCCATCGAGGTGGGGCTGGAAGTGAGCCACAGGATTACTCGCCGGATGACGAGGCCTGTGGCTTGCGTAGTGTCCGGGGTCAGATGTGGTGGATCTCGACGGCTTCGCTGATCTTGTGCAAATAGCTGCTGTCTCCCACGCGGTCTTGTACCACCGCGCCGCACACGATGTCAGCCACCCAGAGCGCTGGTTCGACTCTCCCGACGCTGTGATGCACACGTAGACCCGAGGTAATCACCTTCTGTGCCCGGAACTTCTGGAGTAGATCGAGGTCGCTTTGGTCCTGATCGCCTCGGGATTCGAGCGTGATGCGGCTGCATGGCATCTTGAACTCGCTTCACTAGCCTTCGAGCGCGCTGACGCTGACGCCGTAGGGCAGGAAACGCAGCCGACGCGTGGGGTCGACGTTGTCCTTGTGGGCGCGCAGGGCATCGAGCTCGGAACTGTATACCTGGTCGATGTGGGCAGATCCGTCCTCGTCGACGGTGTAGATGGCCCACACGCCGTCACCCTTCTCGCCGGTGGTCTCCGGTTCGGGCGCCGGCTTGGCGCGCGGCGTGGCCGCTTCGCCGAAGAACGCGCCCCACGGGCCGACGGCTCCGGACCCACCGATGATCTTGCCTACCTGATCGACTACGTCCCGCAGTCCGTCGCTCGCTTCCTTGGCGAAGCGATCGAAGTCCTCGGGGTCGATATTGAACGGTCCATTGTTGGTCATCTCTCCAGTGTGCGCCTGTTCGCTCCCGGAAGCACTGGGGTCACTCCGCAGGCTCCGCTCCCGGCGTCACTGCTGCAACTGCGACCCGATGGTGTTGTGGAGCGCCCTGAGACTGTTCTGCCCGAGGGTGACGGTTTGCGACTCGATGTGCCGGAGCAGGTGACCGTCGTCGAGCACCTTCTCGCTCGACTGGATCAGGACGGTCCCGGCGCCGGTGAAGTCGAACTGGCGTTCCTCCCCGCTGTTGGCGCCGAGGAACCCGCGGGCCGCGCCGAGGAAATTTTGCATCCAGCCGGCATCGAAGTGGTGTGACGGGGACGGGCAGTCGGCCCAGCCTACGAGGGCCTCCGGGTCGATGCGCAGTGGTGGTTCGGCGAACATCACGGGCCCGTTGGATGAGGCCAAAAACTTGCCCGTGCCCAGCAGCGTCAGAAATCCGGGGACGATGGACTGCTTCAGATCCAGGGTCGGCTGGAATGCGAGCAGGTTCGATGCCCGGATGGTCAGGTTGCCGTCGTCCAGGTCGTACGAGTTGATGTTGAATCCGCGATCACCGAGGATCAGCTTGCCCTGGCCCTGCGCGAGGACCCAGTCGTTCGAGTACAGCGGCGACGAGAAGCGCGCGGCGACGATGGCCGGCATCGATGTCTGACCGAGTGGCTCGAACCGCACATTGCCGTAGTAGGCGATCATCGCGCCCTTGGATGTGAACCATGGCTGACCGTCGAGTTCGACGCAGAATGCGTAGTCGTTGCCGGGGACGTTGTCGTTGACTGGCAGGGTATACGGGGTGTGGATTTCGAGGCCCATGTGATGCTCCTGTCAGAACTTCTGCTCGGAGGCCTGGACCCACACGGTGCCCGTACCCGTCATCTTCAGCTGAATCGCTTCGCCGCTGCCACGCCCTACAGCGTCACGCCAACCGACGTTCGCCGAGATGTCGACGCTGATATTGCCGATATGGCAGACGTACGCCTGCGGATCGACGACGACCTGGGGGTGCTGCGGCCCGACCTGAAGTGGGATTGCGCCGCCGTGCGAGAGGACTGCGACGCTTCCCTGCCCGGTCAACTGCGTCGTGAACAATCCCTGCCCCGTCATAGCGCCGCGGACGGCACCGCGTACTCCGCCCTGGGAGGTGAGTGCGACGATCGAGCTCTGCAAGTAGCCGTCGTGCACCAGGAGTCGGTCGGCTTCGACGGTGAGCATGGACGAGCCGTCGAGATGAATCACCTCGACGTAGAGCCCAGCGTGACCGTAGAACACCTCACCCTGACCCTCGGCCGCCATCATCGCTACGTGTTCGCCGGACATCATCCGACCCGCCATCCCGGCGACGCCGCCCATGCTCGGCATGCCGCTGGCAGCTCCGCCCATCGAGTGTGGGATGAAGTGGACGTCGCCGGTGTAGTACAACATTGCGCCCTTGCGCGCCAACACGTTCTGTCCGGGTGCGAGCGTCGATTTGACGACTTTGCTGTTGACGAGTTCGAGTGGCACGTCAACGCTCCTCGGGTTGGATGTAGACGACGCCTTGGCCGTCGAACCGTAGCGAGAACGCCTCGCCGCTTCCGCCGCCGATAGCCGATCGCCAGGTGACGTCGGTGACGAAGCTCTGATTCAGTGATCCGCGATGCGCGACGAATGCATCGGGATCGACGACGAGGGGATATTGCGGGTCCACCGCCAGGGCGATGAGCGGACCACCCGCAGAGAGCAGTGCCACCGAACCCGTTCCGCTGACGATGGTGGTGAACAATCCCTGACCCGAGGATGCTCCGCGAAGCCCCGAGAACTTGACTTCGGTCTTGATCTGACCGGTGAGGGCGAGCAACTGCGAAGCCTCGACGTGCATCGAGTCGTTCGCCAATTCGACGATGGTGATGTCCTGCGCATCGACGGCAAAGTAAACGATGCCTTTCCCGGAAACCTCCATGAGAGACAGGGATTCGCCGGTGACCTTTTGTTTGAGCGCGGCACGCAGGCCCCCCCCGCCCATGCCGGCGTTCTTGAAGGCGACGTCGCCCTCGTACGCGACCATCGATCCGGAGATCGCGCGCAGCGAATCGCCAGTGAGATTCGCGACGAGCACGCGGTGCCCGTTGGTTGTCAGCTGAGCCACGGGAAGACTATGCCACGCACAGTCCCCCCGTGTCAGTGCAACTGGACCTTGCAGTGCAACTGGCCTTGCAGTGCAACTGGACCTCCGGGCCTACTGGATCAGTGGGCGCAGTGCCTTTCCGGCGAGTTCGACGATGCCGGGCTCGTGGCCGTTGGTGACCAGGTTGATGATGACTCCGTCGATGCCGTGGTCGAGCACACGCGTCTGCACCTGTTCGGCGACGTCGTCCGGCGTTCCGCAGAAAGCCCGGTCGGTAGCGGCGGTCTTCTCGTCCTCGGACAGATTCGACAAGTCGATACCGTTCGAGAGCAGGTAGTCGTTCTGGAGCGTGCGTGCTTTGTCGCCGTCCTCGTCGATGATGACGAACGCGAGGAAGCTGGTTTCGAGATCCTTCGGGTCGCGGTCGACTTCCTCGCAGCGCGCTTGCACGGCCTCGACCTTGCGAGGCAGTTCGCTTGCGTTGCAAATGATGTTGAGGTGATCGGCGAACTGCGCAGCGAGACCGAAGGTCTTCTTTTCACCACCGCCGCCGAGCATGATCGGGAGGTCGTCACGCAGGCGCGGCTCGTTGATGGCCTCCTCGACCTGGTACCACAGGCCGTCGAAGGTGGGACGCTGCCCGCGCAGCATCGGTTCGATGATCTGCAGCGCCTCGTCGAGGCGTTCGAAACGATCGGTGAACGTACCGAATTCGAGGCCGAAACTGGTGTGTTCGAGCTCGAACCATCCTGCGCCGATGCCGAGGATCGCGCGTCCGCCGCTGACGACGTCGAGGGTGGTGACTGTCTTGGCGAGGATCGCCGGGTTTCGGTAGGTGTTCCCGGTGACGAGTGCCGACAGCTGGATGGTGTCGGTGGCGGTGGCCAACGCGGACAGTGCCGAGTACGCCTCGAGCATCGGTTCGTCGGGCTTGCCGATCCCGGGTAGTTGGTAGAAGTGGTCCATGACGAATGCAGTGTCGAATCCGGCTGCTTCGGCCTCGCGCGCTTGCGCGATGACCTTGGGAAACAGCTCTGCGACAGGGCCTGAGTAGCTGAAATTGGGCATCTGGTAACCGAGACGAATAGTCACCGTTCAAACGCTACTCCCGTCCGCGAAGTCTGCCATCTCGAACATCCGGATTCCGTTGCAGCCGCCGATCGGCGGGTGAACAATCACAGTCATGCCGACACTCGAGCTCACTCGACCGCCGTTCTCGGGCTTCGGGGTCGATGACATCGACGCCGCCCGTGCCTTCTACGCGGACACCCTTGGACTCACCGTCGTCGACGGCGAGATGGGACTGCTGCATCTGCAACTCGGCGAAGGGTGTGAGGTGTTGATCTACCCGCGTGAGCACCACAAGCCGGCCCAGCACACTGTTCTCAATTTTCCCGTCGCGGACATCGACGCGGCGGTGGATGCATTGAATTCGAAAGGGGTGCATTGTCAGCAGTATCCGGAGATGGGTACCGACGAGCGGGGCATCTTCCGCAAGGGTGGTCCGCTGATCGCCTGGTTCACCGATCCGGCGGGCAACGTGCTGTCCGTGCTGCAAGCGTGAAGGTGCACCCTCAGGCGGTGGGCGAGCCTTGCTCGAGAGTGACCGTGCGCTGCTGAAGTACGCCCTGCTCACTGACCCATTCGAGATCGATGCGGTCGCCGGGGCGACGTCCGATCATCTCTCCGGTCAGCTCGTCCGAGTTGCGGACAGCGCGACCGTCGAACGAGACGATCACATCGCCCCTCAGGAGACCGGAGCGTTCTGCCGGTGAGTCGGATGCGACGGACGCGATCACTGCGCCCTGGGTCGGCCCGCTTGCGCGGAAGGCCGAAACGTCGCGCACTCCGATACCGAGATAGGGCGTCGGACCGACGTGGACGGTGCCTCCCGAGCGGCCCGTGCGTACCTGCTCGAAAACAGCCATGGCGTCGTCGATGGGGATGGCGTACGCCTAGGGCGCCTGGGTCTGGCGGGCCTCTTCGGACAGACCCGCAGCGTCGACGCCGATGACGCTCCCCCACGCATCGACGAGTGGGCCACCTGAATCACCGGACCGCACATCGGCATCGATCTGGATCATCCCGGTCAGTTCGTTGCGCGAGCCGTTCACCGAGCTCTGCGCCAGCACCGACCGATCGAGAGCAACGATCTTGCCCGGTGCAGGCACCAGGGCGCCCGCGCCATCGGCGTTCCCGACGGCGGTCACCGGATCGCCCACCGCCACGTTCGCCGAGGTGCCGATCGCCGCGACCTGGAGGTTCGAGGCGGTGGCCAACTGCAGCACGGCGAGATCGCGCGTTCTGTCGTAGCCCAGCACCGACGCGTCGTAGATGAGTCCGTTGCCCTGATGTACGGCCGTGATGTCGGTCGCCTCCTCGACAACGTGGAAGTTGGTGAGCACCAACCCGTCGGGGTCGACGACGAAGCCGGTGCCCGCGACGCCGTAGAGCCCGAACTCGGCGGAGAGGGTGACAATAGTCGGATCGATTTGGGCGGAGAGTTGTTCGAGGGTCAGTGGTGCCGGCGGTGGAGGTGGCGGCAGAGCGACGGGTGGGGCAGCTGCCGGCGGGGTTTGTTCGGGCGCGTCCAGGACTCCTGGACCCAGGGGTGCGGCCAGCGCGGACGCAGCGAAAGTCAGCGCAAGAACGAATGCGTACCGACCGACTGCCTGCATGTCAGTCGATTATGCCGTCACCGATTCACACCGGGTGCGTTCTGAATACCGTGATGGTCTCGACCTGCAGGGCGCGTTGGGTGAATTCGACGAACACGATGCCCGGGCCGGAGTCGAATTCGGCGGAAACACTCACTGTTCTGCCTGCTGCGATCCACTTCCGAAAGCGTGCGCGGCGCAGCTCCTCGGCGGAAACATCCGCTCCATCGGCGGGCCGGTGCAACGCGCGCAGCTCATGCTCGGCGACGGTCTTGCCCTTGCTCCCGACGCCACGGAATCCGCCCAGAAATCCCATCGCGCCGCTCAGACCCTGATTCCCGATCAGCTGCGGAGTGAGCTTCGCGGACGCGACGAGCCCAGGAATGCCTGCGCGCAGCAGCTGCCCGATCATCGTCGCGAGTTCCCAATGCGCAGCGAGTCGGGCAATTTTCAGCGTTCCGTTCTCCTCGACGAAGTCGTAGCGAAGATGCATCGGCACCTCGAGCCTCGCGCCGGTGGACATGACGGTTACGAGGCTGAGGTCCCGCACCACGGACATGCCGGAAACGGCCTCGCTCTCGAAGTGGAATTCGATGGTGTTCGGCGCGATGAAGGTGTCGTAGAAACGTTCGATGGCTTCGCGGCCGCGGTGTGGCCGTGATCCGACGGGATCATTGACCTCGCCGGCGTCCGCATACAGGTCTACCCACGCCTGACGATCGTGCACCGCGACAGCGGCGGGTGAGCCTTGGGCGGCTGCAAGCAACTCCTCAGGGGTGTGCACGACCTCGACGCTACCGCTACGCGGACCTCACGTCGGCCGGTCGCTCGCTCGGGAGTCGAAACTCGCGTCGGAGCAGGCGGGGCCGAGGGGCGGAGTGAAGGTGACGTCCTCGCACGTGCGGCACACGTGGGTGCGGTGATGTCCGCGGCCGCAGGAGCATGCCCTCGAACCGACCAGCACGGTTCGCGGGCCGAGGGCATGACCGCGGGCGCACCGCGAGGGCGCGCTCTCGATCCATCGATCGCCCGATCGATGGAGGGTCGACGAGAAGTCACCGGCGGCATCTGGCGTCGACATCCTCGGCACCCGTCATGGTCGCTACCGCCCTGAATCTTGTTTGGACCGTCCGCATCTTGTTTGGACCGTCCGCGAGTGGTCGCTCTCGGACGGCTTTGCGAGACTATCACGGTATCGAATGTATGTTCCCATTCCGGTCGTCCGCTCGTGCAGCGAGGAAGGCTTCCGGATCGATGAGGTCCGACTGTCCGACGATGGAGCCCAGATCGGCGATCCGCTCGATACCCGTCAACACCATCTCCTCCTCGACGGTGCCCTCGGCGTAGCCGTAGTAGCAGGTCGAAGTGGTGTGGTTGTGGTCGTTGTCGATCCTGTTCGCGCGGCCCTCGATCTGGCGGATGTCGATGGGAGTCCACCGCGGATCATGAATGAGCGTCACGCGCGGGGCCGCGGTCGACACGGACTGGAGCGGAGCCTGCGGAGTGACCTGATGATGCTTGTCCGGCAGTAGCAGCTCGTTGGTGTGGAGGTTGATCGCACTCGTCGTGGTGGAGACGATCACCGGGGCCGCACCGGTCTGGAACCGTCGAATTTCCAGTTCCTGATCACTACTGCTCATGCTGCCGTCGACGACAGCGACGACGAGACCCTCCTCGCGCAACGTCTCGGCCAGCGCAGCGACGGACTCGCGGTAGAACATCGAGACGAACACCTGATTGCCCTCGCGGACCCAGGCTCGAACCTGGTCGGCAGTCGCCGGGATCCGAAGATACGAGCACTTCTGCCGGAAACGAAGGGCAGCGGCGCGCGTACTGGGATTCTTCTGCAGTACGCGCCTACCACCGACGGATTTCCACAGCGGCAGGCCCAATTCTCGCCGATAGTCCACCCACGCCGAGTTGTACAGACGCTTCTGAGCCGCGGTCAGCTCCTGGCCGAGAGGCTCCCGGGGCGTCGGCGGTGATGGCCGGGAGATCGACCACGGCACGGACCCGCCCGCCAGCCAACCGTGGATGGCACCGATGTCGCGTTCGCGTCGGGCGGCGTCCTCGGGCTCCCACCTCCAGGTCTTCAGGCCGGCAGCCTTGCCTTCCTTCAGCGCGAACTCCTCCGCTTGCAGAAACGTCGCCCACTTGGTCGTGACGGCGTAACCGAGGGTGTCCTCGTCGCCGATGATCGTGGTGCCGCGGCTCTGTTCGATGGCCCGCGCCATGTAAGCGAAGTGCATCGGCTGGTACCCCGGCGTCGCCGACATCCACACCACCGCCCGCGCAGCCTCCTGATACCGCCATACGATCTGTGACTGCTGCGATTCGATGTTCATCAGCGCGTGCGACTCGTCGGCGATGACGACGTCGATGTCGAAGCGGAGTTCACCGAGCGCGATGGTCCGCTTGTTCTGGGTCTTCTTGCGCTTGCCCAGGTCGATGTCTTCCGGAACCGTCAGCAGCTTCTTCGTCGACTGATACGTCACCAGCAACCAGCGCCTGCGGTCGGCCGGATCGAGATCGGCCTCCGAGTCGGCGATGGTGCGCCTCCAACCAGGAAGTGCGCCCTTGGGAGCGACGACGAGGACTGTGTTCGTCGTATCGTCATCCATCTGGCGGACGGCCTCGCAGACGGCCAGTGTCTTCCCGAGCCCCGTCGAGTCCATCTGCGCGAAATACGGGAAGCCGCCGGACATGGCACCGAGCTGACGGCGCACCGATTCCAGCTGCGTCTCGCGAGGAGTCATCGACCGTTCATGAACTGTCTCGGGCCGCCAGCTTTCGTTGCAGTCGTCCTCGATCCAGCGCTGCAGGCTGTAAGGCATCGACTCGAACGAGACAAGACCGTCGGGCAGCTCGGTTCCGTAGTAGGCGAACACTCGCGGCCCGGGGTACCACCGCGCGCCCGACGCCGAGGCGAGACTGCGGTCCTCGAATGGGACGTCGAGTACCCAGACGCGCTCACCGGGATCCGGTGGCCGCAGATCGGGTGAGGCAGTCTTGCGGACAGGTTTCTTGCGTGCCGGTTTCCTAGTGGTGGGCTTGCGTCGACGAGGTGGCACGGACACACCGTAGTCTGCGGTTACCGTGCGCAGCAGAACCGGAGGGAGCGCCGTGTCCGAGACGAACAGCAGAGCCGTCGTACTGGTCCACGACCGAGATCCGGCCCTGGGCTACCGCAACATCGGCACGTTCATACCCGAACTTCAGCAACGCGGATTTCAGTTGCAGGTGCACTCCTTCGACTACGCATCCGCATCGACGCCACCACCACTCGGCGACGCCGCGATGGTCGTGGTCATGGGCTCCCCCGATGCGGCCTACGACCTCAATCCATGGGTCGGCCCCGAAACCGCCTACCTCGAACGCGCCATCGGCCTCGACGTACCCATTCTCGGCGTCTGCTTCGGCGGCCAACTGCTCGCGCAGATCCTCGGCGGAACCGTGACCAAGTCCGACTGGCCGGAATACGGGATGACAGACATCGAGTCCGACTGCCCCGAGTTGGTCGGCAGCGGTCCGTGGATGCAGTTCCACGGCGACACCTTCGTAGCCCCCGACAGCGCAACGGTGATCGCTCGCAACGATGCCGGCCAGCAGGCCTTCACGGCAGGTCCCCACCTGGGAGTGCAGTTCCACCCCGAGATCGACGTCGATACCTTCGACTCCTGGGCGCACGCGTGGGCACGCGACGGTGTCGAACACGATCGTCAGCTGGTCGCGGCGATTCGGGAAGACCTCGAGGCAGGCGAACGGGACGCGCGTGCCCGCTGCAGCGCCCTGCTCGACGCGTGGATCGGGCGTCAATCGCGCTGATCGGACCGGCTCTGCTATTACGGTGGAGGTCATGAACTTCAGTGACCACCAGATCGGCATCTACGCGCAGGGCATGTTCACCGATCAGCGGCCGCAGATCACGACGAATCTTGCGAAGCTCGAGGAGCAGGCGGCTGCCACGCTGACGCCGGAGGCGCTGGGGTACATCGTGGCGAGCGCGGGCAGCGGGTCCACCGCTCGCGCCAATCGGGATGCTTTCGACCGCTGGCGCATTGCTCCTCGGATGCTTCGCAGCGCCGCCGAACGTGATCACTCCACCACAGTTCTCGGCACCGAGATGCCCGCGCCGTTGCTGATCGCACCGGTGGGAGTTCAGACTTTGGCGCACCCGGAGGGCGAGCTCGCCTCCGCACGCGCAGCGGCGTCACTGGGGGTGCCGTACATTCACTCCACCCAGGCCTCGCACTCGTTCGAGCAGATCGCCGAGGCCGGTGGCGATGCCCCGCGATGGTACCAGTTGTATTGGCCCACCGATGAATCGGTGCTGCTCAGCTTTCTGGACCGCGCGAAGAAATCCGGCTTCACCACGCTGGTCCTGACCCTGGACACCACGATGCTCGGCTGGCGACCCGCCGATCTCGATCGCGGTTACCTGCCCTTCCTGGCGAATCTCGGTATCGAGAATTACCTCACCGACCCGGCGTTCCTGGCCGGGCTCGAGCAGTCGGTCGAGGCCAACCCCGTTGCTGCCGCGATGCATTGGGCGAAGATGTTCCCCAATCCCGGTTTGAACTGGTCGCAGCTCGGCTTTCTGCGCGAGCACTGGGACGGTCCGATCGTGCTGAAGGGAATCTGCACCGAGGTGGACGCACGTGCCGCGGCAGAGCATGGAGTCGACGGTATCGTGGTGTCCAATCATGGTGGCCGCCAGATCGATGGCGCACGAGCATCATTGGATGCCCTGCCCGGTATCGTCGATGCCGTCGGCGATCGGTTGACCGTGCTGTTCGACTCCGGCGTCAGAACAGGTGCGGACATGGCGAAAGCGCTTGCGCTCGGCGCCGATGCGGTGCTGCTGGGCCGACCTTTCCTCTACGGTCTCGCGCTCGGCGGCCAGTCGGGCGTGGAGCACGTCTTGCGCTGCATCCTTGCCGAATTCGATCTCGTCACCAGCCTGTCCGGTCACACCGGCGCTGCAGAACTGGGACGCGAGTCGGTGATCTCCGCATGAGTGCAACTCCATCCTGGGTCGCCCACTCGATCTGGTGGCATGTCTACCCGCTCGGTTTCGCCGGGGCACCTGTCCATGATTGGGACGGAACATCACTGGCGGAGGAGCATCGACTGCTCAAGGTCGTCGAATGGCTGGACTACGCAGTCGAACTCGGAGCCTCGGGGATCGCGCTGGGGCCGATTTTCGCCTCGGAGGGGCATGGATACGAAACCGTCGACTATCTTCATATCGATGCGCGGCTCGGTACCGACGCAGACTTCGACACCCTCGTCGAGGCCGCTCACGGCCGCGGACTGAAGATCATGCTCGACGGTGTCTTCAACCATGTGGCGCAAGGATTCTCGAAGTACCGACAGGCGCTGGAATCAGGCCCCGGTTCGGACGCGGCACAGTGGTTCCATCTGGACTTCTCGGGCGAGCGCCCCACGCATCGAAGCTTCGAGGGACACGAGCACCTCGTGACGCTGAACCACGGCAATGCCGATGTCCAGCAGTACGTCGCCGACGTCATGTCGCATTGGCTGGGCCGCGGTGCCGACGGGTGGCGTCTGGACGCGGCATACGCTGTGCCGACGGAGTTCTGGGCCTCGGTGATCCCCCGTGTGCGGCAGAAGCATCCCGAGGCATATTTTCTCGGTGAAGTCATCCATGGCGACTACGCGCAGTTCGTTCAGCACAGCACGGTGGACTCGGTGACGCAGTACGAGCTGTGGAAAGCGACATGGAGCGCTATCTCGGAGACGAACTTCTTCGAACTCTCCCACGCACTGGGTCGGCACAACGACTGGCTGGAGACGTTCGTGCCCGCCACATTCGTCGGCAATCACGACGTCAACCGCATCGCGAGCACCATCGCCGACGAACGGCACCACGCGCACGCACTGGTCGTTCTCTTCACCACCGGGGGCACCCCGATGATCTACTACGGCGACGAGCAGGGCTTCCGTGGTGTCAAGGAGGAGCGCGTCGGTGGCGACGACGATGTTCGTCCCGAGTTCCCCATGACCAAGGAGGAACTCGCACCGGAGGGGTGGCCGATGTATCGCCTGCATCAGGAGTTGATCGGTCTACGCAGGCGTAATCCCTGGCTGCACTACGCACGCACCGAGACTCTCGAGCTGACCAATACCGCGTTGGTGTACCGCGCCTACGCCGGTGACGATCATGTCCACGTCGTGCTCGATCTCGGTGACGACCCCATCGATTACTCGCTCGGCGGCGACGTACTGGCTGGTCAAGCGACCGTCGAGGGTGGCCGCGTCACCGTGCCGCCGCACGGCTGGGCTGTCTTCGGTAGGAAGTAGCTGCCCGGCAACCGGATCGAGGGTCAGCCTCTGGCTTGCTTCGCGCGGTCGAAGAACGCCAGCACGTGCGGGACCTTGTCCTGCGGCACGTCGAACACCGCTTGACCTCCGAGGTACGAGATCGAGCCGTCGGACAACCGTGCACCGATCTTGACGCGTAGTCCGCCGCCACGGGGCTTCGCGTCGACTCCGATGTGCGCGACGTGCCAGCGGGGTCGGCCCGAGACGGTCTGCTGTGTCGCGTCGAAGATTTCGACGATGCGGTTGTCGAGGACGAGCACGACGTTCTCGTCCAACCAGTATTCGACGTACTCTCGCTCGCGCATCGTAGGAGCCTATATCCATCTCTACTGCTAGCGCTAGATAGAGGTACAGAGCCCGATAGGTACACTCGTCGTTGACACGGGGTGCCGCTTTCATGAAGCGGCTGAGAACACACCCGTCGAACCTGATCTGGTCAACACCAGCGTAGGGATGTCTGCACCCATGGGGTGCATTGTCTTTCGCGTTGGACGGCCAACGAGCGAGAGGCATGTGTATGAAACTGAGCGAGCAGACTGTTCTGGTTACCGGCGCTGGGCGGGGACTCGGGTCCGCGATTGCACGGGCATTCGCCGCCCAGGGTGCCGATGTCGTGGTCAACTACCGTCGCAGTGTTCAGTCCGCCGAACGGCTCGCTGCAGAGATCGGCGGCCTCGCCGTGGCGGCGGACGTGACGCAGGCCGACCAGGTCGAGACGATGTTCACCGCAGCGCAGCAGCACTTCGGAAAGCCCGTCACCACGGTCGTCAACAACGCTCTCGCCGATTTCTCCTTCAACGGTGACGCTCGTAGCACCGCTGACACCATCACCTGGGAGGAGTTCGACGCCCAGTTCCAGGGAGCGGTCCGCGGCGCACTCACCACCACCCAGCGCGCCCTCGGCGGAATGCGTTCCATCGGATTCGGCCGCATCGTCAACGTCGGCACGAACCTCTTCCAGAACCCCGTCGTTCCCTACCACGACTACACGGCCTCGAAGGCAGCGCTGCTGTCGCTGACTCGTACGCTCGCTGCCGACCTCGGGGCCGACGGCATCACCGTCAACATGGTTTCCGGTGGCCTCCTGCGTACCACCGACGCCAGCTCCGCGACACCGGAAGCTGTATTCGACCTCATCGCAGCGTCGACCCCGCTGCAACGCGTGGTGACGCCGGAGGAGTTCGCCGATGCCCTGCTCTTCTTCGCCTCACCCTGGTCGCGATCGGTGACCGGACAGAACCTCGTCGTCGACGGCGGCTTGGTCAAGGACTAGATCATGCTGCATCTCAACGCTTTTCTGTTCGGCTGCGGACACCACAGTGCCGCCTGGCGTCACCCGCGCTCCCGCGTCGAGGACCTCGGCGACATCGGCTATTACTCCGAGCTCGCGCGTACCGCCGAGCGGGGCAAGTTCGATGCGGTGTTCTTCGCGGACGGGCACTCGGTGCGCGATCCGGCCGGTGCCGGAACCTGGTTCCTCGAACCGATCACGGCGCTGACGGCCATGGCACGAGCGACCTCCCACATCGGGTTGGTCACCACGGTGTCCACCACGTTCTACACGCCGTTTCACGCCGCCCGGTTGCTCGCCTCGCTCGATCACATCAGTGGCGGACGAGCCGGATGGAACGTAGTCACCTCGATGTTCGACGCCGAGGCCCGCAATCACGGATTCGACGAGATCCCCTCTCGCGAGGAGCGATACGCGCGGGCCGAGGAGTTCGTCGACGTCGCGCTCGCGCTGTGGGACAGCTGGGATGCGGGCGCGCTCGTGCTCGATCGAGAGGGCATGTACGCCGATCCCGATGCGGTTCACTCGATCGATCACGTGGGCAAGCACTTTCGGGTCGACGGCCCATTGACGGTGCCGCGGTCACCGCAGGGGCGGCCGGTGCTGTTTCAGGCAGGCGCGTCGGGACCGGGACGAGATCTGGCAGCGCGATACGCCGAGGCGATCTACGCGGTGGCCTACGACATCGAGTCCGGCGCGAGCTACTACAGGGATGTCAAAGCACGGATAGACAGAGCCGGACGGGAATCGGCGACGGTGGGCATCATGCCCGGTCTGGTGACTTACGTCGGGTCGACTATGGCCGAGGCCCGAGCCAAGAAGGCCGAGTTGGATGCGCTGCTCCCGGTGGCACAGTCGCTACGTCAGCTCGGGATGTTCGTCGAACAGGACTGCAGCGAGTGGGAACTCGACGCACCGGTGCCACCGTTGCCACCGCTGGAGGAGTTCACCGGTCCGCACGGTCGATACGAGACGATCCTGCGGATCATCGACAAGGACTCCCCGACCGTGCGCGAACTGCTGGGTACCCTCGCCGCCGGTGGCGGGCACGCGACGATGATCGGGACCCCGGAGTCGATCGCCGACGAGATCGAGGAATGGGTGCGCCGCGGCGCGGCCGACGGATTCAATCTGATGCCTCCGTTGTATCCGGAGAGCCTCACCGAGTTCGTCGACCACATCGTGCCGATCCTGCAGCAGCGCGGGGCGTTCCGACGCGAATACACCTCGACGACCCTGCGGGAGATGCTGCGCTGATCAGTAGCTGCCCACCAACGAAGCATCCGGGCGGCTAGGGTTGATCGGTATGAGCGTATGCCTGTCTTTCGCGGCGGCACCGCAGTGACCGCGGAGTCGCGGTTGCGCGAGGATCTGGCGTCGGCGATGGCGAGCGGCGGACAAGGACTATCCGCCGCCGACCGCTTGTGTGTGGCGTGCGTGGATCTGCTGCCCGTCGATGGTGCGGCGATCTCGGTGATTCACGATGGAGAAACCCGCGGGACGTTCGGATCGAGTGGTGAATTCAGCAGGCGCTTGGACGAGTTTCAGTTCACGTTCGGTGAAGGTCCATGCCTGGATGCGGTCGCCACCGGTGCGCCTGTTCTGGTGCCGGACCTGGCCGATCCCGGTGAGCGACGGTGGCCGGCATTCACTCCTGCCGTGCTCGACGAGGGAGTGCAGGCGGTTTTCGCGCTTCCGACCGCGATCGCGGCCGTGCACGTCGGGGTCCTCGATCTCTATCGCGCCAGCCCTGGGCCGCTGTCGGAGACTGTATTGAACGCGGGCATGTGGGCAGCCGAACTCGCTGCGCTGCCATTGCTGGACCTGATGACCTCGGATCTCGACTGGAATGCCGCGAGCGAAGGCGGAGACGGTTGGGAGCAGCTTGCCTCCCTCGAACGAGTCGAGGTGTATCAAGCGACGGGAATGATCATCGGACAGCTCGATATCGGTCCGGTCGAGGCACTCGCCCGTCTGCGCGCGCACGCATATCTTGCCGGGCAGACCGCCAGCGAGGTCGCATGGGACATCGTCGAACGTCGGCTCGTACTGACCCCCGACGACCACCCCGCCGCCGGGAACAATTTGGGAAGTATCGGATGAACAACAACCGCGAACACGGCGTTACCGAAGCCTTTGTGCGCTTGGCCAACAGTCTGGTCGGTGAGTTCGATGTCATCGAACTGCTGAGCGGGTTGACCAGCGAATGTGCACAGCTACTCGACATCGCCTCGGCAGGTCTACTGTTGGCCGACGAACGCGAGGTTCTGCATGTCGTCGCAGCCTCCTCGGAGACAACGCGATTGCTCGAGGTCTTTCAACTTCAGCGCGAGCAAGGCCCCTGCCTGGACTGCTTCCACACCGGGCAGCCGATCAGCGTCGCCGATCTCGAGGAGCATCGGACGAGGTGGCCGCAATTCGTCGAGGTCGCCACGTCAGCCGGGTTCGCCTCCGTGCATGCAGTACCCATGCGGTTGCGGAAGACGGCACTGGGCACTCTCGGATTGTTCGGATCGCAGTCCGGTGCACTCAATGACGAAGACCTCGAACTCGCGCAGGCCCTCGCCCACGTCGCCAGCATCGCACTCGTCAATGGACCGACGATGCCCGACGCGAGAGCGATCGGTAGTCAGCTCAGCTCGACATTGCGTAACCGCGCCAGCCTCGAACAGGCCAAGGGCCTCCTCGCTCAGGTCGGCAACCTGGACATGGATCAAGCGTTTGCGGTGTTGCGGCGATACGCCCGCGATCACGAGATGGCGCTGTCCAAAGTGACGGATGACCTCGTACAGCGGGAGTTGGATGCTCGAACCGTTCTCGCGAACGTCGCCGGAATTCTGGGTGAGAACCAGGTGTGAATGGATCTCTGTCGTCGGTGGCGTTGTTCCTCAGTGCTCGGTGCTCAGTGCTCAGTGCGACATGCACGAGCATCGACGCGAGACCGTCGTGGCCCATGGACAACTGCGAGAGCGCGGCCAGGCTTTCGCGGAGATCGACGTCCTGTTCGTCGGCCAGCCCACGAATCGCCACTTCGTCGAACTCATCCCCCACGGGGTCGACATTGCGGGTCATCGGTGGTCGGGTCATCGGTAATCGCTGCCTGCCGCGTGAACGGCAAGGCCGGGGGCCGAGGCCACGTGGGGCAGCACCCCGGTGCGCACGAGTTCGGTCGCGATGTCGCGGAGTTTGCGATTGGTGTCCTGGCTGGCCCTCGACAACACCTCGAAGGCCTGATCGCTGGTGAGGTTTGACGCATTCATAGTGATCCCGATGGCCATCCCGATGTCGCGGCTGCCCTGGAGGGCCTGACGCAATTGCGCGGACACTGCGTGCTCGGCGTCGAGAGCTGCTTGGATGCGTTCACGGCGTACCAACTCGACGGCGGAATCGACGAGGTGTTGCAGGAGGTACTCTCGCTCCTCCGTCGGAGTTCGATCCACCGGGCAGAAACTGCTCACCTGCGCGTAGTAGCCGGAGCCACCTGCGGCTGCGAGGGTCGAGGAAGGGATCGTCGCCGCGGCGCTCACCGTGCACCGGTCCGCCCAGCCGCGCTCACCGGGCAATCTACTCATCGATCCGCGCGGGCGCTCGATGCTGTACGCGACCCCGGAATCTTCGACGAGATCGACGATGCACCGCGGTCCGAGCAGCGGCACACATGCTTCGGCAAGAGAAGTGAACGTCACCGCAGGCGCGGCCGAGGCAACAAGCCGGTCGACGAGGTAGTCCAGACGGTGCATCTCCGACTCGGTGTCGTCCGAAACTGCGTGCACGGACCCCACCAGGCGCAGAACTTCGAATGACTCCGTCATTGGGCGAAACCGGTAGCGACGAGGTCAGTGTTGACAAGGTCAAAAGTGGTCACAACGGGTCTCCCACAACGGGCTGTCCCGGATTGTCGTGTGTCGAGTCGACGCACGGCGGGCTTCTTTCCAAACCTACGGGAAATCCTAGTCGACGAAGCTGAAATCTGCGCTTCCGTGCTCTGATCTCACCTGGTCATACTGTCGATGTATTTCTCGGTGAGCTCGGCGATCTCGGCTGCATGCGAGATCGGTGACCAGTGGCCGGCGGGGATGTCGTTGCGCGTCAGATTCTTCACCCACTTGCCGGTGTCCTCGTAGTGGAATGGGCGCACTGCGACGTCCTCGGTGTTGACGATCAGCTGAACCGGAATGTCGATGTAGCGCTCGCGTGGCTTCATCAGCCGCGGGATGATGTTGGCCCGGTACAGGTTGGTGCCGTTGGTGGCGTCGGACCACAGGGTGGGGTTCTGGGTGACGAGAGCGGGGTCTACGTCGGAGAATTCCTCAAGAAACGCCGGCCATCCCTTGGCGAACTGACGCTTGATTCGCAGCGTCGACAGCCCGGGGATGTGGAACGTCACGGTGTACCAGGACGCACGCGTCTGCGCGAGGACCTGCTTGATCGATGTCCACGTCGGCTTCTTCAGGCGCGACCTCGACCATTTGCCGAGGTGGTCGAGATTTGGTCCGGAGATGGAGGTGTACGAGCGAATGCGGTCCACTGCGCGGGGCTCGCCGGCTGCCTCCCACACCTCCACAGCGCCCCAATCGTGGGCGAGTACATGGACCGGTCGGTCGGGGCTGACGGCGTCGATCACGGCGTAGAAGTCCGAGGCCAGGCTGCTCAGGCGGTACGCGGCGCGTTCCTGTGGGACGGTACTGGCGCCGGCGCCGCGGGAGTCGTAGCTGATGACGCGGAACTTCTCGGCCAGCAGCGGAACAATGTGGCTCCACAGTTCGTGCGTGTCAGGCCAACCGTGAACGAGGACGATCGGTTCGCCCTCGGGGTTGCCGGTTTCGAACACGGCGAGCCGCATTCCCTCGTTGACCACGTTTGTTCGCTGCTCGGTGACGCTCATACTGGTCAACATTAGTATGAACGACGGTTACATGTATGCATTCTGTCAGTAGGAGCTGCGAGGATTGGCACGTGATGATCGATCCCGAATGGCCACCGACAGTGCGCGCGATAGCTACAGCGACCGACGATGCCGTGAACGCCGCACGATCGCAATCCGCCGCTGAGTTCGCCGAGGCCGTCACCGAGCTGCACGCGCAGGACTCGGCGCAGGTGGCTGCGATTCATGCGGAGATGGTCCGCTCGCTTCTCGAAGAACTGCATCCCGACGGGCTCACCGGCGAGGATGTGCAGGACGCACTCACCCGGGCAGTCCGTTCGGCAGCCGAATGGCATCCCGACCTGGACGTACCCGGATTCGTCGAGGTCCTCACCGGTGCGCTGGGAGTCGCCGATACCGAGGAGGTGCGGAGGCCGCCGCTGCCGCAACATGCGGTGTTGATCATCGCGGACCTGCTGGCCAGGAGGAGGGCCTCTGCCGAGGTGTATCTAAGGCGCGCTGTCGCCGAGATTCAGCGGGCGCAGACGATGGAGATGCCATAGCGGGAATGCCATAGCGCTTTCTACGGCACTCTATCTCTTACGCAAGAGTGCCGTAGAAGGTGCTAGTGGAGCATGTTGGCGGCGCCGATGAGTGCGCGGATGGACGACTGTGTGGCGTCACCGTCGATGGCCATTGCCCAGCGGCGGCGGCCGTCGAACTCGCACAGGACGAAGGTCGCGGTCTGCGTTCCCGTAGCAAGATGCTGCTGGTGGAACGAGATGATCTCGAGGTGGAAGCCGGCGTCGTAGAGCATCGAGGTCAACGCGTCGATCGGCCCGTGCGTCGTCGCCGATGCGGTGTGAATGGTGTCGCCGATACCGAAGGTGGCGTCGAAAGTGGTTCGGCCGCCGGGGGCGGCGCTGGTGGTCCACGTGCCCAGCCGGATCGGACTCGATCCGGCGCTGTACCGGTGCGTGAATGTTGTCCAGCTCATGGTGTCGGCGTCGGCGCGTAGTGCGCGCGGAAGCGGGGTGCCGAAACGTGCTGCGAAGCAGTCGGGAGAAGTTGAGGTGGTGAGAGCGTTCATGGTGGGGTCTTTCCGAATGTGAAGGAAGGACCGAGATAGCACAACGACCCGCAGCGAGGGGTCGGTCCGAGTTAGACCCCGCTACGGCGGTGTACTACGAGAAGGCGCTTCACGTACACCAATGTAGCCCCAGCGCGTCCGTCGAGGCAACTATTCTGGCGTCTACCGGTATCTAGCAAAACCGGTAGCAACCCCTAGAACTCGATAGCGAGTCGATTGGTGTCGATAAGGCTCTCTAGGACACGCGCTAGATGTACGCATAGTTTGCTATCGCAGTTGTTACTTTGGCCCCATGGACCCCGTGCGTAACCCTTACGCTCCCGGCGCAGGCCAGCGCCCACCAGAACTCGCCGGCCGAAAGAAGCAGCTCGACGCCTTCGACGTCGTCCTCGAACGGATCACCCGCGGCCGACCCGAACGCAGCGTCGTACTGACGGGGTTGCGGGGCGTCGGGAAGACGGTTCTGCTGAACCAGCTGCGTTCGGCCGCAGTCGCCCGAGGATGGGGTACCGGGAAGATCGAGGCGAGGCCCGATCAAGAGCTCCGCCGGCCACTGTCTTCGGCGTTGCACATGGCGGTCCGCGGTATCGCGACCGCGCACCGAGACCCGGAGCGAGTCGACGAGTTCCTGGGGGTGCTCAAGGCATTCGCGCTGCGCGCGACTGCCGACAAGGGCATGCGGGAGCGGTGGCAGCCAGGCATCGACGTACCGGCCAGAACGGGCCGCGCCGACTCCGGCGATATCGAGATCGACCTCGTCGAACTGCTGCTCGACGCCTCGTCCCTTGCCGCCGATGTCGGCGTCGGAATTGCCATCTTCATCGACGAGATGCAGGACCTCGGACCCGCCGACATCTCCGCTCTGTGCGCGGCATGCCACGAGCTCAGCCAGGATGCCGCGCCGCTCATCATCGTCGGAGCCGGGCTACCGCACCTACCTGCAGTGCTCTCGGCCTCCAAGAGCTACTCGGAGCGGCTCTTCAGCTATCACCGCATCGGTCGTCTCGAACGCACCGCGGCCGACCTCGCCCTCATCGCACCGGCGGACCGAGAGGACGTCGAGTTCACGATCGAGGCCCTCGACGCGCTCTACGAAGCCGCCGATGGCTACCCCTACTTCGTGCAGGCCTATGGCAAAGCGACGTGGGATCTCGCCGCCGAGTCACCGATCACGGTCGAGGACGTGCGCGTCGCGGCGCCGACGGCCGAGGAGGAACTGGCTGTCGGATTCTTCGGCTCACGCTACGAGCGCGCAACACCGTCGGAACGTGAGTACATGCGGGCGATGGCCGACTTGTCGACCGACGACGCCTCCGTACCGACATCCGCGGTGGCCACCGAGCTGGGGCGCAAGCCGGCCTCGCTGTCGCCGGCGCGAGACGGGCTGATCAAGAAAGGCCTCATCTATTCGGCTGAGCGTGGGACGATCGCGTTCACGGTTCCGCACTTCGGGCGGTACCTGCGGGCTCAGACGGACGATTAGGGGCCTCCGGCCCATGTGCGCGGAAATACATAGCCCGCTATGTATTTCCGCGCACATGGGGCGGAGCCGCATGTGAAGGAGCACAGCACGTGAAACACACCGAATCGGCGTTCACCGGCGTTCGCGGTACACGGATAGTCCACGACGTGTGGGAACCCGAAGCCGAGGCGAGAGGCATCGTGGTGCTCTGCCATGGGCTGGGTGAACATGCACGTCGCTACGACCATGTCGTCGAGCGGCTGGGTGAGCTCGGGCTGGCGGTGTTCGCCCCCGACCACCGCGGACACGGACGGTCCGGCGGGAAGCGGCTAGAGCTGAAGAACTGGTCCGACTACACCGACGACCTGCACACGCTGCTCGGCATCGCGAAGACCGCGCACCCGGGAGCAAAGGTCTTCCTGCTCGGCCACAGTATGGGCGGGGCGATCGCGTTGTCGTATGCACTCGACCATCAGGACGAACTCGACGCGCTCATGCTCTCCGGCCCGGCGGTGGTTCTCGGTGATTCGACACCGAAAATTCTCATCCCCATCGGCAAGATTCTGGGACGGATCGCTCCGGGAGCGCCGGTGCAGACGCTCGACTCCAATGCAGTTTCGCGCGATCCGGCGGTCGTCGCCGCCTACAACGCCGACCCTCTGGTTCATCACGGCAAGGTCCCGGCCGGGTTGGCTGCAGCCCTCGTCGGCGCGATGGAGAGCTTCCCGGCGCGGTTGCCGTTGCTGACTCTGCCGGTCCTGCTGCAACACGGCAGCCAGGACAAGCTCGCCGACGTCGCGGGCAGCCGGATGATCGCCGAGAAGGCCGGGTCCACAGATCTCACGCTCGAGGTGTACCCCGGGCTATATCACGAGATATTCAACGAACCGGAGCAGTCGAAGGTCCTCGACGACCTGATCGCGTGGCTGGCACCGCGCGTCGAGTCGGCCTGAACAGTCCACCGCCGTCCGGGCGGCCTTCCTAGTAGGTTCTCATTTCTGGGGCTTACCGGGAGGGGTGGGAGATGACGCGAACAGCGTTGGTTCTGGGCGGCGGCGGAGTCGCCGGTATCGCGTGGCAGACGGGTGTATTGCACGGGCTGGCGCAAGCGGGTGTCGACGTCGTTTCACCCGACTGCTCGCACATGCTCCTCGGCACATCGGCAGGATCGACCGTCGCCGCGCAGGTCAGCAGCGGTGTCAGGCTCGGCGAACTGTACGACCGTCAGGTGGACCCGCACCTACAGGTGGACGAGCCGCGGCCGGAGGTGTCCATCGAGGAACTGAACGAGATGCTCGATCGTGCCGCAGAGAACGCGGGCGGCGATCGATTGGAGCTGGCACGCCTGGTCGGCAAGGCCGCGCTGGCGGCATCGACGGTGACCGAGGCCGAGCGCCGGGCCGTCATCGCGAGACGGTTGCCCTCGCACGACTGGCCCTCCCGCGACCTCCGGGTGGTCGCGGTCGACGCCGAGTCCGGCCGCCACCGCGTCCTGGACCGAAACTCGGGCGTGCGACTGGTCGACGCCGTAGCCGCGAGTTGCGCGATCCCGGGAATGTGGCCTCCGGTGACCATCGGCGTTCACCGGTACATCGACGGTGGCGTGCGGTTGAGCGAGAATGCCGACCTCGCAGTGGGTTTCGCGCGCGTACTGGTGCTGCAGGTAGGTGCCGCGTCCCCGGAGGAAGACCCCTTCGAGGGTGAGCGTGACTATCTGGTTTCTCGCGGGTCGGCTGTGGAGGTCATTCGTCCCGACGACGATGCGCTGGCCGCGATCGGACCGGATCCGACCGACCCGGCGGTCCGGGCGCGCTGCGCAGAGGCCGGTTTTCGCCAGGGCGGCACCACCGCGGGCACCGTGCGCGATTTCATTCGCGACTGAACAGCGCCGCTCCGTTGTCGTGCACGACGGAGCGGACCCAGTCGTCGCCGAGACCGAGTCGAGCCACCCCCTCGAGAGCATGCAGGTACGGGTACGGAATGTTGGGGAAGTCGCTCCCGAACAGGATGCGCCCCTGCAGCTCTCGGAGCCTCGGTAGCTCTGCTGGAGGGAACGGAGCCGAGGCCTCGGAGAAGTCGGTGAACGCCATGGTGGTGTCGAGGCGCACCTCCGAATAGCGCTCGGCCAGGGCGAGAAAATCCAGGTACTCCGGCATGCCCATGTGCGCGATGATCAGGGGCAGCCGAGGAAATCTGCGCAGGAGTTCCGCGATGGGGTCCGGCCCGGTGTATGCACCGGGGGCAGGTCCGGAACCGCAGTGGATGACGACGGGTACTGCCGCGTCCTCGATGGCGCCCCACACCGGATCCAGAAGCGGGTCGTTCGGAGCATAGTTGCCGACCTGTATGTGCGACTTGAAGATTCGCGCCCCACTGGAAATGGCGTCCGAGACGTATCGGCCCGCCGATTCCTCCGGATAGAACGTGGCCGTCCGAACGCAGTCCGGTGTCCGCTCCGCGAACTCCGCACCCCAAGAATTCAGCCACGCCGCCATGTCCGGCTTGTGTGGATAGATCATCGAGGTGAACCCTCGTACACCGAACTCGCGCAACGTGTTCAGTCGCACGTCCTCATCGTGCCGGTAGGTGATCGGCCATCGCTTCCCGGTGGGCAGGAGCGGAGCCTGCGGAGTGACCGGATCGGACTGTTCGCCGGCCGAGTCGAAGTAGGCCCAGACTTTGTCCATGACGCTCTTGGGCATGAAGTGGGTGTGCACGTCGAAGATGCCGGGGAGCTCCAGGTTCTCCCAGAACGCCCGGATCTGCGACGCTTCAGTGCTCGACACGGCTGTTGCCCCTGATGCTCATCCGTCGATTCCAGCACAGCCGGGTACAACGACGGTTCGGCGGGTTTGTACCGTGGGTCACAACACGTTCAACGCCCCACCCCCGCGTGTCTGACGCACCGAGGGACGCCAGCGAGAGGACAGTACATGCGCGCGGTACACATCACGAGCCTCGACGGACCCGAGTCGGTGCAGATCGTCGACGTCGACGAACCGGCCAAGCGGGACGACGCCGTGGTCATCGACGTCCACGCCGCGGGTGTCGCCTTCCCTGATGCCCTGCTGACGCGGGGGCTGTACCAGTACAAGCCGGAGCTTCCTTTCGTCCCGGGCAGCGAGGTCGCCGGAATCGTGCGTTCGGCGCCCGAGGGCTCGGGCTTGACCGCCGGTGACCGGGTCGCTGCACTCACCGGGCTGTCCGACGGCATGGCGGAGGTGGTCGTGGTTTCCCCCGACACCGTCTTCGCGCTGCCCGACGCGGTGTCGTTGACGGCCGGCGCCGGGCTTCTGTTCAACGACCTGACGGTTCACTTCGCGCTGCGGGAACGTGGCCGACTCGCCGAGGGTGAGACGGTGCTGGTGCACGGCGCCGCCGGCGGCATCGGAACCTCCGCGCTGCGGATGGCACCGGTACTCGGAGCTTCTCGCG
The DNA here is from genome assembly GCF_020889545.1 of Rhodococcus sp. I2R. Taxonomy (NCBI): domain Bacteria; kingdom Bacillati; phylum Actinomycetota; class Actinomycetes; order Mycobacteriales; family Nocardiaceae; genus Rhodococcus; species Rhodococcus sp. I2R. Next base: position 180,867 of record NZ_JAHUTG010000007.1, on the reverse strand, counting down.
TCATCGCCGTCGTCAGCACAGAGGCGAAGGGTGAGATCGCGAAGGCTGCCGGGGCCACGGACGTAGTGCTGGTGGACGGGTGGAAGGACGCGGTCAAGGAGCTCACCGGCGGCAAGGGCGTCGATGTTGTGGTGGACCCGGTCGGCGGCGATCGTTTCACCGACAGCATCCGAAGCTTGGCGCCGTCGGGACGCATTCTCGTGCTCGGCTTCACGGGCGGTGAGATCCCCACGGTCAAGGTCAACCGGTTGCTGCTCAACAATGTCGACATCGTCGGAGTGGGCTGGGGTGCATGGTGGATGACGCGTCCCGGCTACCTCGCGACGCAATGGGCCGAGCTCGAACCGCTGCTGGCCACCGGCACGCTCACCGCCCCGGAACCGTCGGTTTTCCCGCTGGAGAAGGCCGGTGAGGCCATCGCATCGCTCGAGAACCGTACTGCCGCCGGCAAAGTGGTGCTACAACTGGGCAACTGAGTGCGGTCAGCGCCGCACCACCGCCCGTGCCGCACTCGGGATCTGCAGACACACCGTTTCGCCCACCCGCGTGCCGGCTCCGGCGGGAAGTTCGACTCGGACGGTGATACCGCAGATCGTCACGTCAGCGATGCTGCGAAATCCCGTCGGACGAAGTGACGACACCGTGCCTGCAACGCCGGTGTCGCTCACGCGGATCATCTCGTGCCGTAGTAGTAGCACGGCTGGCCCTGCGCCCAACGATTCGGCGCCGTCGACGGCGAGTGCTCCGATGGCGGAGTGATGAGTCCCGCGGGCGTCGAGGTGTCCGTCGACCTCGTTGAGCCCGCCCATGAGCCTGTTGACAGCCAGCGTGCTGGGCCGCGTGTATGCGGTGGCGATATCGGAGTGATGCTGGAGCTGTCCGTCGATCAGTACTGCCACTGAGTCGGCCAGTGCCGCCGCTTCGTGTTGATCGTGGGTGACGAGGACGAGAGTCTGGTCGAGCTCGGTGCGCAGTTCACGGACCAGGTCGTGCATTTCTGTTTGCAGAACGGGATCGAGTGCGCTGAAGGGTTCGTCAAGCAGCAATACGCGCGGTGAGCCTGCCAGCGATCTCGCCAACGCAACCCGTTGGGCTTGGCCACCGGAGATGTCGGTCACTGCGCGATCGCCTATGTCCCCCAGGTGTACGAGGTCGAGGTATCGGCGTGCTTGCTCGCGCGATCCGCGACGACTCTGGCCGGAAGCGCGGTGGGAGAAGCCGATATTGTCGAGTACGGACATGTGTGGGAACAACATCGGGCGCTGGAAGACCATGCCGATGCTGCGTGACTCGGCGGGTGAGCGGGTGAGGTCGACGCCGTCGACGCATACAGTGCCTGCCGAGGGTGCGTCCAGGCCGGCGATCAATCGCAGGGCGGTACTCTTGCCCGAACCGGACGGCCCGAGAATGGCAGTGCACGAGCCGGGTCGGACGGTCAAATTCAGCCCGCTCAGTGCTGGAGTCGCCTGTCCCGCATACATTTTGGTAAGTCCGCGAACGGACAGTTCGACGCTCATCTCGACCTCCAGCGGCGCAACCGCGAGAGCAGCAGGACTAGAACGAGCGGGGGCAGTACTGCTGTCAGCGACAGGGCGGCAACCACCGCGTCGTTTCCGGTTCCAGCGGCAAGCGACGCCACCAATATCGGTACCGTGATAAGACGTCCACCGCCGATGAGCAGGGTGATGACGTAATCGCTCCATCCGACGAGAAAGGCCAGGAGCGCGGCCCCCGACAGCGCCGGGGCCAACAGCGGAATTCGGATCTTCCACAGAATCGTTGCGGTAGATGCTCCCAAAGTTCGTGCTTCTTCCTCGTACCCGATGTCGTAGGCGCCGAACGCCGCCCGCATCAAGTAGGTGGTATAGGGGATGGCAGCAACGGTCAGCAGCATGATGACGGCCACGGTGCTCGGGATGCGAGCGCGCAGCACGAGCACGTCAAGCCCCAAGGCCACCGCGAAGGGCGGCAGCGCGAGGGGTGCGAAGAGAATCCCGGCCACGACGGCAGGAAAGTGGACGTCGGCTCGTACCAGGGCTTGGGCCGCGCACGCCCCCAAGAGTGTTGCGATCGCCGCGACAGCGAGAGCGAGCCCCATCGATCTGACAAACGCATCGACGGCGCCCGCGGCCAAGACGTTGCGGAACCCGTCGACGCCCCACACTTGGGGTAGTGCGGCAGGAAAGGACCAGCGATTGCTCGCGGCCCACAGCACGATCGGGACGAGGGGAACGAGAAACCACGCCAGCAGAAGCCCGCGCGAGGCCCTGGGGAGAATTCGGGTCCGAATAGTCATCTCCAGATCGCCGATCGACGTAGAAAGTGCACCGCGACGACGGCCACCACAACAGTCAGTGTGGTAGCGACCATCGCGGCAGCGGCCGCTTGTGGTCGTGCGGCCAGATCGATGGAGGTGAACAGCCGAACCGCCATGATGGACAGGGGCTCCGGATAGGGGCGCCCCAGAATGCGCGCCACCTCGTACGACCCGACGGTGTAGGCGAATGCGATGGCAGTCGAGGCGATCAGAGCGGGACGTACGAGCGGGAGGGTGACCAGGCGTAGTCGTGCCCATCGCCCCGCCCCGAGCGTCGCGGCGGTCTCGTCGAACGCAGCTACCCTGGTGGCGAGAGTGCCGGCCAAGACGATCGCGACGAAGGCCGATTCCTTCCAGGCGTATTCGACGACCACCGCTATCCACCAGCGTCCGCCGACGAGTTCCGGCCAACTGCCGTCGGTCGAGCCGAGGATGCGTGGGAGCAGCCCGGAATCGGCAAGCAGTAGCCCCATCGCCGCAGCACCGATGAGATGCGGCACCGTCACGGTCAACCCGGCCGCGACCAACGGGGCTCGGCTCCCGGACAGCGCGCTCAAAGCCGTAGCGAGGCCGATCATGGCTGCCAGCGCAGTGGAAACCGTCGCGAGGGAGAGAGTGAGGGCCAGGGACCGCCACAGGTCGTCGCCAAGGGCGGTATAGGCGTCGAAGGACAGAGCGGGCTCGCCCACCAACGGCATCAACCCGAGGCTCTGTAACGCAGCTGTGAAGACGCCGCCGCCGACGACCAGCACCACCAGCACGAGCGCGGGAAGCACCCAGACCGTGCCGCGCCCTGTCGCGACCGTAGCACTCTTCACGTCACTGCCCCGCGAGCACGTTTCTTCGCCACCCTTCGTCCAGTGGGGTGACCCACTCCGCCGACAGTTCGGGGTGGGCGCCGGCGGAGAGTTCCTGGTACGAGGGAACGACGGGCGAGGCCGGTATGCCCTCGAACTGTTGGCGGTAGTCCGGCGTGAGGCGTTCGAGATCGAGCACGGTGAACTGGCCCCATACGTCGGGCCGCGACTTGATCAGTTGCTGCTCGGGTGAGAGCGCGAGGTTCGCCACCATCTGCGCTGCCGCGGACTGTCCCGACGTCGACGGGATCGCCAAGAAGCTGGCGTTTCCGACGGTTCCCTCGTCCAGGGTCAGCACTCGAGTGTTGGGCGGGAAGGTGCCGCCGGATACCAGTTCCGGCAGAGTGGCAGGCCCGTAGGTCATGGTCATGTCCAACTGGCCACCGGCATAGAGGTCGTCGAGTTCCGCCGATGACTGCGGGTAGGTCGTGCCCTCCCGCCACAGTGACGGCGCGAGCTCGTTCAGGCGATCGAACAGGACTGGGGCCAGCCGGTCGTACGTCTCCCGGTCGAACTGTGCGGGTACCTTGTCGATGCCGCCGGAGGTACTCACCAAGGCTTCACGGATGAACACCGAACCGGTGAAGTCCGGCGGGGCCGGATAGGTGAACCGCCCCGGGTTGGCCTGCGCCCATTCGAGCACCTCCTCGAAGGTGCTGGGCGGGTCCTCGATCGCGTCGGCGTTGTAGACGAGGGTGAACTGGGCTTTGTGCCAGGGCGACTCGCATCGGTCCACGGGAGTGCCGAAATCGTTGTTCAGCAGAGAATCGTCCGGATCGGTGTACTGCATGTTGGGCAGATTCTGCGTCCAGTCGCACAGCCACGCACCGGCCTGCTTACCGGTGCCGAAGTTCGCGCCGTTGACCCACACGAGGTCCACCTCACCATCAGTCACGCCTGCCTGGCGCTCGGTAAGAATGCGGTTGACGGCATCGGTGGTGGATTCGACCGGAACTCGACGGAGCGTGATGCCCTCGTCTGCCGCGGCTGGGGCAAGCACATCGTCGACGTAGGCGTTGCCCTGTTCGTCTCCGCCGTACATCCACAGCGACACCGTCTGTCCACGCGCTTGCTCCTCGACCTCGCTCCAGGGCAGGCTCTCGGCGCTTCGGCTGTCGGAATCCGGCGCGGTGCAGGCGCCGAGTACGAGCCCGGCGGTGGCGGCGATCACGAGCGTTGGTATCGCACGTCGTCTGCTTCGACTTGCTCGGACTCGCCCTACTGGGTTTCGAGAGATCAACACGAGCCTCCTGGTGCGAAAGGAACGAAGATGCCGACGCTGCCGAATCCACCGTAATGGGTCGAATCCGGCGATACGGGAACACTGCGGGGTAGTCGAAGCCTTCCCGTATTGCGACCATGAACACTTCTTCGAAGAACGAAAGGTACGAATTGTGACGCACGATCACCCTTCCCCGCAGGATGACCCGGTCAAGGCTCGCATCAGCCGCGTGACCGTGCTCAAACTCGCCGGGGTTGCGGTTGCCGTTCTCGGTTTCGTCATCCTTGCCAGTACCCTCGACCTGCCAGACCCCGAGGCTATCCGTGACCGCGTCTCGATGGCCGGATGGTGGGGGATCGCGCTGTTCGTCGTTCTGTACGCGGGATTGTCGGCGACCCCGTTCCCTGCCAGCACGCTGACCGTCGCGGCGGGTCTGCTCTTCGGTCTTCTGGTCGGCGTGACGGTGGTGATCGTGGCGGCGACGGGCGGCGCCTACCTCGCGTACTGGGCTGCGCGGGCGCTCGGTCGTGGCCCGGTCTCGCGAACCGAGTGGGCAAAACTACGCAGGCTCGACGCCATGCTCGGACGACGCGGTCTGATGTCGGTGCTGATCGTGCGAGTGATTCCGTTCCCGTTCGCGCTGGTGAATTACGCGGCAGGCGTCAGTGCGGTGGGCCAGCGTGACTACCTTTTGGGTACCGCACTCGGTATCGTGCCCGCCACCGTCGGATTCACTGCGCTGGGCGCGTACGGAACGTCGCCGCTGTCCTGGCCGTTCGTTGCGGCGCTCGTTGCGGTACTCGCGATCATCGCCGGATCATGGCTGCTGGCAGGTCGATTCGGGCTGACGCGGGAGGCGCCCATAGTCGATCCAGACGGCGCTTCGCTCCGATGATCGACGGGTACCTGCGAGCGAAGCTTCACGGGCCACTCGATCGTGGCGCTCGAGTACTCGACGTGGAGCCGATCACCCCGGATAGGCTGACCGCGGCAGGTTTGGTGCTCGGTCTCGGCAGTGCATTCGCGGCCGGGTTGCAGTGGTGGCTGCTCGCGCTGGTGCTGTGGTTGATTTCCCGGCTCGCCGACGGGCTGGACGGAGCGCTGGCGCGAAGGCGTGCCGGAGCCTCCAGCCCCACTGCCGGGGCTGGCGGCTTCTTCGACATCACAGCGGATTTCACTGTCTACGGAGCCACAGTTGTCGGCGTCGCGATCGGCGCAGCAGCCGGCTACGGCGCCCCGTGGTGGCCGTTCCTGCTGGTGCTGCTGGCGTACTACATCAACGGCACGGCGTTCTTGGCGTTCTCGTCCATTGCCGAGCGAAAAGGGCGCCGCATCGACGACGGCCGTTCGTTGTCGTTTCTCGGCGGGTTGGCGGAGGGAGCGGAAACCGTTGCCGTGCACAGCCTGTGGTTGCTGCTGCCCGGCGTGTCGTGGCAGATCGCCGTGGTATGGGCGGCAGTGGTCGCGGTGAGCTCTGTTCACCGTATCGTCGCGGGCTACCGTGCTCTGTCCTGACGCGCATTCTGTCTTCGCACCCACCTGCGTCGGAGCTTCGCGACGGTTCCGATTGCACGCGCGGCGACGGGTGAGTGCAGTTGCGCGCGAACGTCAGCGATAGCGGCGTTCCATGGACCGTCGTTGTATGTCGGGTATGGATGAGTGGCACCGGCGAGGTCGCGCGTGCGGAGTCCGTGCTTGACCGCGAGCACGAGTTCTCCGATCGTCTCGCCCGCCCTCGGGCCCACGACGTTGGCGCCGACGATCCGATGCTTGCCGTCTAGCACCAGCGTGGTGAAGCCGTCGGTCCTGCCCTCGGTGACGGCGCGGTCGACCTCGTCGTGCCGCATTGTCTGAACCCGCAAACTGGGGATTCGACGCGCGGCCCGGACATCAATTCCAGCAGAGGCGATCTCGGGATCGGTGAAGGTGACTCGCGGCGTCCCGGTCTTGTCGATGCTGCGTCGCAGTCCGAGGACAGCGTTGCTGGAGGCGAGCGAGCCGTGCATCCCTGCGGTGTGGGTGAACTGCGGATGGCCGGTCAGGTCACCGGCGGCCCAAATGCGTGGATTGCTGGTGGCGAGACGGTCGTTGACCACGACGTACCCGCGTTCGTCGACGGCTACGCCCGCTGCATCCAAACCCAGCGAATCGGTGCGTGGGGTGCGACCGGTGGCGACGAGGACCTGATCGAACTGGATTCTCCGACCGGAATCGGTGAGCGCGGAACGGGCGTCGATCTCGACGACCGTCGTGGAGGTCGATACCTTCACTCCGTCTTCGCGGAGAGCGTTGGAGAGCACCGCCGACGCGGACGCGTCCTCCTTGGGCAGGATGGTCGAGGCTCGGCCGACGAGGGTGACTTCCGACCCCAGACGAGCGAACGCTTGGGCCATCTCGCAGCCGATGTTTCCGGCGCCGATGACGAGCAGGCGCTCGGGCAGCGACGCCAGATCCCACAGGGTGTCGCTGGTGAGGTAGTCGACGGATGCGAGTCCGGTGATGCTCGGGACGGTGGGTCGGGCCCCGGTGGTAATGACCGCCAGGGCGAAATGCAGGGGCCTCGAACAGACGGTCACGGTGTTCGGTGCAGTGAACACGGCGTCTCCGTACACGACTGTCACCCCTGCAGCGGTGAGAGCTTCGGGCGAGTCGATGGGCGCGATGCGGTCGATGGATCCATGCACGTGTGCCATGACTCGTGGGAAATCAACCCGCGTCGGACCGACGTCGACTCCGAAGCGGTGGGCGGATCGTGTGGCGGCGGCGGCCGATGCAGCGGCGATGAGCGCCTTCGACGGAACACAGCCCGTCCACAAACAGTCACCGCCGGTGCGTTCACGTTCGATTAGTACGACGCTGGTGCCGAGTCCGGCTGCGGTCTTCGCCGCGACGATGCCGGCTGTGCCGCCGCCGACGACCACGAGATCGACATTCGCGGGCCACTCCTGCTCGCGGAAGTTGCCTGTTGTCACGTGCCGTCGCCGCTCGTAAGTCGATCCAGGAAGTGCCGAACGTGTTCGACGCTTTTCTGGTCGGGGATCGTGTGGACGGCCCACCGGGAAAGCGCTGTGTTGATCTGCCGAAATTCGTTCTCGGCTGCCTTGCATCTTTCGCACATGGCTAGGTGCGCCTCGAGGCGTCGGATTTCGTCGACGTCGAGTGGTGCGGCCGGATCGGCGTCGAGGTATCGCTGTATGCGACGGCCCGACCAGTGGCAGGTCAACATCATGCGTGCAGCCCTGATCATGCGGTTCCCTTTCCAGTGGCAGCGACGAACGTGGGCCGGAGGTGGCGTCGGACACGCGCTCGTGCGCGGCTCAGCCGTGACATGACCGTGCCGACGGGGACACCGAGAACCTTGGCGGCTTCGCTGTAGGTAAGTTGGTCGACGTCGATCAATAGCAGAGCGGTTCGGAACTTCGGATCCAGAGACTGCACGGCCAGCTCGAGATCGTCGGAGAGGATCGATGTCATCACTTCGTCCTCCGTTCCTGGTGGATCGACCCCGAATGCGGGCCGGGTCGAGACGAAATCGGAGATATCGGCGACGGTGTCCGGCCGGCGACGACGATGCATGTTCATGTTTGTGTTGCGAAGAATGGTCAGCAGCCAAGCCCTTGGGTGTCTTCCGTCAAATCTGTCCACGCTGCGCCAGGCACGCACGAGTGTCTCCTGAACCAAGTCTTCGGCGTCAGACGGATTGGTCAGAGTCGACGCCACACGAAGGAGAACCTCGATCTCCGGCTCGACGTACAGGCGAAAGTTCTGCGCCTGTACGTCGGTCGCTTCTGAGGGTTCGGATTCGTGCATGGTCAGGGAACCCTTCGACTCGCTCGTAGTGTTCCCATAACGCCGATCGTTGTTTTCATGCAATCAAGTGTGCCCGATTCGACCGATTGTTCACCGACCTAGCGCATCAGTCGCCGAGCTTCGGCGAGCACCTGGGCGGCGGGTGGGTAGTCACCGAGAGTGCGTCCCCGGTGGAGCATGCGCACCGTGCGGTCGGTGTCGATGATCGCCAGACCGGGGGCCTGCAAGGGGTGATCGGTAATGCGACCCTGCCGGGCACGGCGTGCTGCGGTCAGGTATTTCCGCCAGGTACGTGGACTGAGCATCATCCACCAGTGGATGCGGTGAACATCCAACGCCCGATACAGGGTGTGGTCGGGGTCCAGGAGTAGCGGATACCCGATCCCGTTGTCCATCAGGTGGCGGGCCTGGTAATCGGCGGCACCGCCGAGGGCGACGAGACGGAACCCTGCGGATTCGAAGTCCTCTCGAAGATCTTCGAGTTCGTGGAGGTAGGCCTTGCAGGGCATGCAGCCGTAGTACCGGACGAGGGGTACCACGACCGGTCTGTCGAGTAGTGTGTCGAGTTCGATCTCTCGACCGTCGGAGTCGCGGAGATCGACGGGGCCGATGCGGTCGCCGATGCTGGTGAGCTGTTTCATGTCGATCCCGTCCCTGTCGGTGAGAAATGAAAGAAGGCGAAAAGTCAGCGGTATTCCGGGTTGGCGACACCGAAGGGTGAACCGGTATCCCACTTCGTTCGTTGATTGCCGTAGGCGGGGAAGCCCCCGGACCGGCGCAGCATCGCCGCGGCGTGGAGCATGTTGTAGGTCATGAACGTGGTGTTGCGGTTGGTGAAATCGTTCTCCGGTCCTCCGGAACCCTCGTCGAGATAGGAGGGGCCCGGTCCTGCCGGACCTACCCACCCGGCGTCGGCGCCCGGTGGGATCAGATAACCCAGGTGCTGCAGGCTGTAGAGAATGTTCATGGCGCAGTGTTTGACTCCGTCCTCGTTTCCGGTGATCAGGCAGCCGCCGACGCGCCCGTAGTAGGCGTATTGACCGGCCGCGTTGAGGATCGCCGAGCACCCGTAGAGCCGTTCGATGACCTTCTTCATCGCCGAACTGTTGTCGCCGAGCCAGATTGGGCCGACGAGGACGAGGATGTCGGCGGCCATGATCCGCTTGTAGAGGGCGGGCCACTCGTCGGTGGGCCAGCCGTGCTCGGTCATGTCCGGGTACACCCCGGTGGCGATGTCGTGATCGATCGCCCGGATGTGGTCCACACTCACCCCGAGGTCTTCCATGATCCGGCTGCTCAGATCGGCCAGTCCCTGGGTGTGGCTTCGCTCGGGTGAGCGTTTGAGTGTGCAGTTGACGAATACGGCGCGCAGTCCGCCGAATCCGAGGGTCGATGGGTCGTCGACAGTGGTCATTGGTGGTCTCCGTTCGAACCGCGCGTGGCGGGGATACAGAAGTCAGCGTTCTCCGGTCAACGCCGCGTCGTGGGCAGCAAGCCCAGCGCTGCCACTACACCGAACAACAGGTGCTCGGCGAAGAAGGTGCCATATCCGACCATCGAAGCCATGTCGGCGATCTGGTCACCGCTCGAGAGGATCGCGGCGGCGAGTGGAAGTCCTATCCAGGCGCTGATCACGAAAACAACTGCACCGTAAACCAATCCGCTGATGATCAAAACGACACCGTGAAGTCTCGCCACTCGCACGATGATCGCGAAAACGATGCCGTACATCACGCCGACCATCATGTGTATCAATGCGCCGACAATAGCTGGACCTAACGCGAAGTAGAACGACTCACCTGCTATTGCCTGCTGCATCGACGTCATCATCGTAGAGGGTTCGATGAAGACCGACCCGATATGGTACAGAGGAGTGAAGAATCCCGAATTCTGGTACGTCAGTGCAGCAATCATGGCAAACATCGCCATGGCGATAGCACCGACAAGTCCGGCCGCAGCCCCGATGGCTATCGTTCTGGGAAGCGCGGTTGTGGTGGTATCGATGTGTGTGGATTTCGAGGACATGGCGTGAACTCCCTGTTCGGTGGCGGGTGGCGAAGCGCACCCTCTGACACTGAAACCCGCCGACCGACCGCACTACTTCCGAATCGCTCATGGAAAGTTGTCCCTGAATCCGACACCGAAACCGACCTGAAACGGATACCGCCGATGAGAAAACCGAAGCCGTACACAGTTTCGGCGCGCCTGTACGATGTGATTTCCTTCGAGTGGCCGGTATATCGCGCGGGTCGCGCGGCGGCGATCGAGCTACTCGCACTCCCGGCGGGCAGCCACGTCCTCGATATCGGCTGCGGCACCGGGTTGAATTTCCCTTTGCTGCAACGGCAGATCGGTCCAGGCGGCACTATCACCGGCGTCGATGTCAGTCCGCAGATGCTCGCGCAGGCCAGCCAGCGGACCGCCTCCGCGGGATGGTCCAACGTCACGTTGATCGCGGCCGACGCCACTGCGGCGGACCTGGCTGAGCTGGGCGCGCACCTGCCCTTCGACGCAGCCATCAGTACCTACGCGCTGTCCTTGATGTCGGATTGGCGGTCTGCGCTCGAGACGATGTTCTCGGCGACGCGTGTTGGCGGCGCTGTGGCCGTGGTGGATATGCAAACTCCGACCGGCGCAGCTGCGGTGTGGACTCCGATGGCGCGCCTGGCCTGCAGGCTCGGCGGATCCGACATCGATGCCCACCCGTGGACCGCGATGACCGCCGGGCGGAAAGAGCTCGGCGTGGGCAACGTGCAGTCGGCCGAGGTGCGCGGTGGTCACATTCAAGTGTGCGTCGGTTCAGTTCTTCCGCGCTGAACCGAACAGCCTGCTCCACAGGCCTCCCTTCGACCCCAGTAGTTCACCGGCGCGATCCGGCAACTCCTGCTCGACAGTGGCGATCACCTGCTGCACGCTCGGGTTGACGAGTGCGCGGGAGCCGATGAACACCGTCGGGACAGTCTCGTTGCCGTCGGCGACATCGCGGACCCGCGCGGCGGCTTCTGGCGTGGACCAGATGTCGACCTCGGTGGTGGTTACTCCGCGAAGCTTGAGCGCACCGCGCAGCTTCATGCAGAATGGGCAGCCCGGTCTCCACATGACCTCGATTCCGTCGACATATGCGGGTGTTGTCATGGGTGCTCCTTCTTGTCGGTGTGCGGTCGAGCTAGTCCGGTAGTTCCGTCCCGCGGGCCTGGGACAGGGCTGCGACCTCTGCCGGGAAGACGTTCTTGAACACGAACGGGTCTGTTCCGAGTGCCCAGTTCGGGGCCAGCTCGATCGCGTAGCGCTCGAAGTAGCCGAGTTGCTTGCCGACGAGGATCAACTCCTCGGGACTCGACGTCCGGTACTGCTGGCCCATTCCGACGAGTGCCTTGATGAAATCGGTCAAGCTGAAGTGCGCCAGGGTATCGGAGAGCATCGGGGCAAATACCGTCTGCAGGATTGCGCCCACCTCGGCGTCGGTGCCTACCTCCTCGGAAATGATGCCCAGACGCTTGACACTGGTCGCGAGCCGGGTGAAGTCTCCGTCGATGACGGTGGCGTGGAACAAGTCCTGCAGAAGCGAACGCCATTGCTCGTCGAGCTCGCCCATGACGCCGAAGTCCAGGAACGACACTCGTCCGTCGTCGAGTACCCACACGTTGCCCGCGTGAACGTCGCCGTGGAACAGTCCGTGCAGAACGAGCGCCTCCATCCATACCTTGGCCGCACGCCGGACGACCAGCTCGGATGTGTCCCCGGGTGTGCACTGGTCGAGTGGTGAGCCGTGCATCCGTTCCATACAGATGACGCGGTTGCCGCAGTATTCGCCGATCACCTCGGGCGCGGTGACGTACTCGTTGTCGCCGAACGCCGAGATCGCCTCTCGGAACGCCGCTTGTCGACGCGCTTCGACGACACTGTCGAGTTCGGCGAATGTTGCCGCATGCAGGTCGACGATGATGGCGGACGCGTTGGCTGTCTGGAAGAAGCCGATGTACTTCTCCAGAGCGCGTGCGAACACGTAGGCGATACGCAGGTCGACCTTCATCCGGTGATAGATGCCTCGGCGCTGCACTTTCATGACGGCTTCACGTCCGTCGGCGAGGATGCAGAGGTGCACTTGCGCAACGGAAGCCGAGGAGAGCGGCTCGTCGTCGAACCGTTGAAACAACTCGTCCGTGCTGCGGCCCAGGTCGGCTTCGATGATCGCGCGGGCCTGCGCTCCCGGGAACGGGGGAACCTCGTCGAGGCAGCGCAGGCAGGTATCGGCGAGGACTTTCGGGAACATGCCCGGGGACGACCCCATCAGTTGCCCGACCTTGACGAACGTCGGGCCGAGCGAGAAGAACGCGTCGACCACACCTTCGGAGGCGTGTTGCGCCCATCCCCGTCCTGGACGGCGGATCCATTTACCGATGGCGACGATCTGGTAGACGACTAGAACAGTGCCGATCACCAGCATTCGCGTGAATTCGCGGAAGCCGAACTTGCGCAGCGGCGGTGCGGGGGTTGCGCTCATCGTGCCGCCTCCATCCCGGTTGTATCGAGTGCTGCGGCTTCGAGACGAGCCAGCAGGCGTTCGAAGCGGGTTCCGTCCTCGGATGCCCGTGCGAGTACCAGTGCGCCCTGGATTCCCGCGACGATCTCCTCGGCCAGTCCGCGCGCATCCTCGCCGTGGCCGAGTTGCCGCAGTACCGGGGTGAGTGCGTCGATCCAGTCGCTGAAGTACTTGGCGACGCGGCCCCCGAACAGGCCACGCTCCATGCCGAGCGCGAACGCGCCGAACAAGCACACGCGCCTACCCGACTGGAAGTACTTCAGTGTCTGCGCGAACATCTCGTGCGAGCGCGCCCTGGCGTCGGTGGCGCTCTGCAGCGGGGCGAACACGTTGACCTGGAACCACATGTCCACGTCGTCGAGCACCGCCTCCGCCATCTCCGTCTTTCCGCGGGGAAAGAAATGGTAGAGGCTGCCTTTGCCGAGGCCTGTCCTGCTGCTGATGAGAGACAGGGACGAGCCGTTCCAGCCGTGATCGCCGAAGACGCCGGCCAGCAGTGGGACCACGTCGCGCCGGTCGGCTGCCGTTCGAGTTCCTGTCGTTCGAGTTCCAGTTGTGCGGGCTCGAGCTTCGCGTGTCACAGTTGCTCCTCGGGGATGTTTCGCGCCACACTGCGCGGAACGATTCCGACTGTACCTATCGGTACAACGCCCGCATCTTCGCACCCGAGGAGTCGAGCTTGTCGAACGTTCGTGCACGCGCCGCAGCAGGGCTGTTCGGCTTCGCTGCCGTGCAATACCTCGTGGGCGAGGCTCTGACCGCGTCGAAGTACGACGGCTACAGCTACCTACGCCAGACGGTCAGCGAGCTCGGGGTTTCCGGCCAATCGCCGTGGCACGACGTCGTCAACACATCGTTCTGCCTGTCTGCGGTGTCCGTGGCCGCTGCCGGCGCGTTGTCAGCGAGCCTGCTGCGTGGACGCCGCAATCGGGTGTACCTGGGATCGGTGGCGGCCTACTCCACCGGCTGCGTGCTGATCGCGGTGGTACCTGCTGGTGACGGCGCTGTCCACGTGGTCGGCGCAGTGTTGTCGATCGCGGCAGGCAACGTCATCGCGGTGACGGTGGGAACGGGAGTGCACTCCTGCCCGCGGTGGTACCGGACGGCCAGTACCGCGCTGGGTGTGGCCGGACTCGCGGTGTCGGCGCTGCTCGTTGCCGGCATCGGGCCGATCGGAGCGGTCGAACGGGCGCCGATCTACACCTTCGTCGCGTGGGAGCTGATGACCGCAGTGGCACTGCTGCGGTCCGCTCGCAGCAAAGTTACGGGCTGACCAGGCGATTGGGGTTTGCGGGGCAACGCATGTACCTTTGAGGAACACCGACGCGGGGTGGAGCAGCTCGGTAGCTCGCTGGGCTCATAACCCAGAGGTCGCAGGTTCAAATCCTGTCCCCGCTACAAAAGAAGAAAACCCCGAAGGCTTCGGCCTTCGGGGTTTTCTTGTATCAGCTACTGCAACAGCCTGAACCGGACGATGTCTGCGACGTTCTCGATGGCCTCCGATATCGCCTGCATCCTGGCTGCCGCGCCTGGAGCTTCCAGAACGTCCTGGCGGTCCGACTGCCCCATCGGAATCTGCGCGGCCATCATGAACAGTCGTTCACCGGGGTCCGCGGGCAGGTCGGAGAACTCCGGATCGCTGGGCGGCTGACTGCCCTCCGCCTCGGCGAGTGAACCCACCAGTCGGTACAGGTCGGTGATCTTGGCTCGAAGCTCGTCGAACTCGGACTCCGTCAGTGTTCCGTCGTCCTCGTCGGGCCAGGCTCGGGCGTCCGCGCGCGGATACGGCTCGTCCTCTAGCCAGGCGTCGACGCGAATCCGCTCACCGGCAACACATTCGACGAGGTGCCGACCATCGCCGATTTCGCGATGCGCGACTACATGAGCTCGCACGGCGATATCGTGACGCACATCCCCGCCGCCGGCCTCGTGTCCTCTCGCGATGAGTACGACGCCGAAGTTCGGGTCCTCCATCGCCATGCATTCGGCCAGCATCTGCTGATAGCGCGGTTCGAAGATGTGCAGCGGTAGTTTTTCGCCCGGTAGGAGAACGCTGCCGAGCGGAAACATCGGGGTGATCGCCATGTCAGTGCGCGTCGGCCGGCCGATTCGATGACAGGAACTCGTCGAGGATGCGGAAGAAGAGGTCCGGCTCGTCGAGCTGCGGGAAATGGCCGGCGCTGGGAAAGATCTCGACCCTGGAGTTGGGCACTTCGCGGCGAATGTTGTCCGCGTGCGAAGCCGGGATCATCCGATCCTTGCTGCCCCAGATGAGGAGCGAAGGCATCGTTTCGAACTTCGCGAAATGCTGCTTTGCGCTGACGGTTTGACCACGCGGCCCGACCACGGCGCGAGTGGAAGCCAAGAAAGCCCCGCGAGAGCCCTTGTCCGCGACGGTTTGGAACGACCTCCACGTTTCGGCCATGCTCGCACCGGGCTTGACCGGCAGACCCCATCTATCGAGCTGACCGATGACGTTTTCGGCGTTCTTGCGCACCCAGTCCGAGGCGAGAATCGGAAGGACGAGTTCGCTGCCGGGAAGTGTTGCGGCCTTGAGGAGCAGGCTGACCTCCGGTCCGAGGCCGCCGCTGCTCACCAGAGCGAGACAATCGACTCGCTCGGGGAACAGATACACCGTCTGCATGACGATGCCCCCACCCAAGGAGTGCCCCACCATGGGTGCCGAATCGATTCCCAGGTGATCGAGCAGGTCGCGGATAGTCGCTGCATGCGAGCTCAGTGAATAGTCCCCGGAGGGCTTGTCCGAGCTGCCGTGACCGAACAGATCAGGTGCGATCACGCGGTAGCGTTCGGATAGCCGTTCGATCTGCCCCGCCCAGGACATATGGGAACCGAGCAGCCCGTGGACCAGGATGACGGGCGGGCCGTCGCCGATGTCCACGTAGCGGAGTGTGTCCTTGTGCAGCTCGACGGAGTCGAGCTCATAGGTTTTCATCGAAGTCGAGCCTCCTCGCTGCATGTTGCCGACAACAGCATCGATGCCCAACCTACGCGGTAGCCCCGATTGAGGACAGTCTGTCGACCTGTGAGCTGCGATGGAGGCCATCAGTGGCATGCCCAGTGCGTGCGCTGAGGTCACAGTTGCTTGTCCAATGCTTGCTTGTGGGTGTCTCGGGAATGCGTATCGAGCGCGCGGTCGATCACCTGGGCGACCGTTGCGACAACGGGCTCGCGAACCAACCCGAGGTGGGGGCCGGGAACGGCCGTGATGTCCTCGCTGCCGGGTGCTATGGCCTGCCAGGATGCGAGGTCGTGGGTGTTGTTGTCGCTGACGATCACGGTGGTCTGCCCGTCGTAGGGGGTGGGTTTGTGGCGTTGCAGGGCCATCGAGCCGATGATCGCGAATGCAAGCCACCGCTCGGTGGTGGTGAATCGAACCAAACCTGCAGCGGCCACCCGCCATGCCTGACGCAGCACCACCCGTGCATTCCTCTGATAGAGCGGATTGCCGACGTCGGGCGGCGCGGCTTCGAGCCGTTCTCCACCGGGCAGTTTGTCGAGCAGCCACCGGTACAACCGCGGGTCGAGCAGGACGACCTGCTCGACCACCTCGCCTCGTGACCGAAGAATCTCGGCCATGGCCAGCGCGATCCAGGCTCCCAGCGAGTGACCGGCCAGGTTGTAGGGGCCGTGCGGCTGTACACGTTGGATCTCGCGGACGTACGCCCGCGCGGCGCCCCTCAGGGTGCGATGCGGCAGCGCCCTGGTGTCGAGACCCCGCGCCTGTAGCGCGTACACGGGCCGATCCTCGAGACGTTTGGCCAGGGTGGCCAGTCCCACCGCCGGCACGCCTGCACCCGCGACGACGAACAGAGGTGCCTTGGAACCCTCGGTTCGCAGCGGCACCAGAATAGAGTTCTTGCTCCCGGACTTGGCGCGGTCGACCGACGCATGTCGCTCGTCGATCACGGCCGCCAGGGCATGCACGGTCATCGCGTCGACCACGTCGGCCGGTGAGAGTTGTACATGGAATGCCTGCTGAATCTCGACGAGAATTCGAGTGATCGCCAGTGAGGTGGCACCGAGTTCGGAGAAATCGGCATCGCGATGGAGGGCAGTGAGGCTGAGTTCGCGGGCCACGATGTTGGCGAGCCAGTTCTCCGTGGCCCCCACCAGCACCGATTCCGAAGCTTCCTCGGGCAGGCGCACGGCGTCGGGCAGCGCAGCTCGATCGACCTTGCCGCGGTCGGTCCGGGGAATCGCTGCCAACGCGCTGATGTGCTGAGGGATCATCCATTCGGGCAGCGCCTCGCGCAGTGCTCGCCGAACTCCGGCTTCGGCGTCCTTCGTGCCGGCGAAATAGGCCACGAGTTCGGTCCCCGAATCGTCGGAGCGGGAGGTCACGAATGCATCGGTGATGCCGGGAATCGAACGCAAGGCGCCTTCGACCTCGGCGGGTTCGACCTGGTAGCCGCGGATCTTCACGGCGTCGTCGACCCGGCCCACGAGGTGGAGCACCCCGTGGTCATCGATACGGCCGAGATCGCCCGTCCAATAGCGGCGCAATCCCGAGTCGGTGGTGAACCGGGCATCGGTCTGCTCGGTGAGATGCAGGTACCCGTCGGCGAAACAGTCTGCGGTGACGCGGATCTGCCCGACCTCACCGCTCCGAGCGAGCTGGCCGTCGGGGAGAACGATATCGAGTGTTTTGCCGAGTGGGGGTGTACCGGCGGCCAAGAATCCGGCCGGGAGCGCATCGCTTGCTCGGTACTCTTGGCGTGCAACCGCGCCCGCTTCGGTAGTGGCGTACCAGTTCACGATGATCGCGCCCGAGCCCGAGGCAGAGCGGATGGCGAGCACGTCCCTGGCGTGCAGCGGTTCGCCGTAGGTGACGACGTGTTTGAGGGACGGCACCGCATTGTCGGGGACCACGTGGACCGGCGAGCTCCGCGAGTTCGGCGCCATGCTGCGTACCAGCGAAGGCGAGCAGTGCAGGGTGGTCAGCTCGTGCTGCGAAATCCACTCAATGACATTGTCGGAGTAGGAGTTACGCGGCTCTCGGCAGTATACGGTTGCGCCGCTGAGGATTCCGGCGAAGACGGTGTTGATGCCAGCGCCGAAACTGATCGGCAGGGCGTTCCCGACCCGGCTCGACGGCGAAAGGCCGAGTGAGGAACTGACCTCGTACGCCTTGGTCAGACACATGCGGTGGCTCAGGAGAACGCCTTTGGCGGTGCCGGTGGAACCGGAGGTGAACGCAATCAAGGCGATCCGGCTGCCGGTGACCCTGGGCAGTGGCTCGGACGACTCCTGGGCGCGCTCGATATCGGCGACGTCTATGCGCCGCGCACCGGCTTGGCCGACGATGTTCTCCTGTCGACCCTCGGGCAGGTTCGGGTCCAGCGGGACCAGGGCCCGGCCCGAGGCCATCACTGCGAGCATCGCAGTGATGGCCCCGGTGGTGCAGGCAGTCTCGACGGCGACCGGACGGGTCTCGTCGGGCGTGATGGCGGCGATCGTGCGAGCTACGGCGTACACCCGGTGCAGAAACTCGTCGAAGGTGACGGCTCCGTCGTCGGCAACGACCGCCGTGGCGCTCGGCGTGGCGTGCGCGACCTCGCGCAGCCGAGCGAGCAGCGTGTCCCGGGTGTCCGGTCGACAGAGTGGGGCCAGTGCGGGGTAGGGGCGCGTATCGAGGCCGTGGATCGACATGACCCTCCCGTGCAGTTGCCTGCAGACCATTCAGATTTTCAGGTGAAAACCGTCATTGGGTCTGTTTTACACGCTACAAGGTAACTCCGTGACCCTTTTGTCCGCAACCGATGGGTTTCACGCCTCTGTGACAACCTCCAACGGAGGGGTGCGGGCGGCGCGAATCGCGGGCCACAGCGCGGCCAGTACCCCCACCACGGCCGAACCCACGAGCATCGCGAGCAACTGCCCCCACGGGATGGTCAACGTGTCCAGCCCCTCGTCGCGCAGCGTTCGCACGAACCCCCACCCGAACGCGACTCCCAGCGCGAGGCCGACGATGGCGCCGAAGAGGGCGATCAACATCGACTCCAGATAGATCGTCCGTCGCACCTGCGCCCGTTGCATCCCGACGGCTCGCAGCATCCCGATCTCGCGGCGTCGTTCGACGACGGAGAGTGCCAGCGTGTTGACGATTCCCAGGATCGCGATGACCACCGCGAGTGCGAGTAGGCCGTAGAGAACGGCGAGGAGGGTGTCGATCTGTTGGCTCTGCGCGCCTTTGAACTCTTCGCGGTCCTGCACCTGCACGACTACGAAGGTCGCCGTGGCAGCTTCGAGATCGGTGCGGAGGGTGTCGAGGTCGGTGCCGGGTTCGGCCCCGACGAGAACGACGATGTCCGAGCGCACGAAGCTCGGTGTGACCTGCTGGTAGACCTCCTCGGACACCATCCAGTCGCCGACCAGTGGGCTGTCCTCGTAGATGCTCGTCACCGTGACCGGCACCGTCCGGCCGTCGACGGATTCGAGCTCGACGACGGAGCCCAGAGTCCAGTCCTCGTTGCGCGACGCGGACTCCGAAACCGCCATGCTGTCCCCGGTCAGTTCTCGGCTTCCCTCCACCACGGAGTTGTCGAACAGTCCTTCCGGGCTGCCATCGAGCGCAACCCCGAACGCCTCTTCGCCGTCGATGTCCACCGAGACCGGATGCAGGATGGCGACGCTGTCGACGCCGGGGACGTCGCGCGCAGCCTGGCCTGCGCCGGTCGGAACGCCGATGGACTGCGGGCCGCTCAGTATGTAGTCGGCTTCGACTCCGGTGTCCACGAGCGCGTCGACGCTGGCTTTGGCGGTCGAGCCGAGTACGGCGATCACCGATACGAGCATCAAGCCCAGCATCAACGCGAAAGCCGTGGCCGCGGTGCGCCGCGGATTGCGAACGGAGTTGGTGCGGGCCAGCCGCCCGATCGCCCCGAACGGGCGGGTCAACACCGAACCCAGGGCCCCGACGATGGGGCGCGAGAGCGACGGCGCCGCCAGTGCCACAGCGATGATCACCGCGACGGCACCGACGCCGACGGTCGCTGCCGCTGAACCACCCGTCGATTGGGCGCCGACGACGACGGCTACCGCGCCGAGTGCGCCGAGGACGAGCCCGGCGAGTGTGCGCACACGCAGACTGTCACCGGCCGAGGCGAACTCCTCGCGCATCGCCGCGACCGGTGGGATCTTCGCGGCGCGTCTGGCCGGGGCGTAGGCGCTCAGCACGGTGACGAAGATGCCCACTGCGAAGGCAACGATGACGGTTCGTGGTTCGAGTGCCAACGACCCGGAGGGCAATCCGAGGTCGAACGCGTTGAGCAGAGCCCGCAGTCCGTATGCGAGACCGACACCGCCGGCGAAGCCGAGCACGCTGCCGATCACCCCGACTACCAGCGCTTCGAGCACGACGGATCTGCTGACCTGGCCGCGGCTCGCTCCGATGGCGCGCAGCAGAGCGAGTTCGCGGACACGCTGCGCGACGATCATCGAGAAGGTGTTGTAGATGATGAACGTCCCCACGAGCAGCGCGATGCCGCCGAACGCGAGGAGGAAGTAGTTGACGAAGGAGAGCGCGGACTCGATCTCGGACTGTGCCTCGTCGCGAACCTCGTCGGCGGTCTGAACCTTCAGATCCGGTAGCGCGAGAGCAATCTCCTCGCGCAGGTCGTCGGGAGTCAGGCCACGTGTGGCGAGGTCGTTGCCGGCGACGTCGTAGTACTCGACGTGTGCGCCGTCCGAGAACAGTTCGGCTGCTTGGCTTTCGACGAACTGTACGCCGATGAAGCCACCGGATTCGACGGCCGTCTCGTAGATTCCTGTCACGGTGACGTCCACCGTGCCCTTCGAGGGCACCAGCACCTGGGTCGAATCGCCGACACCGAGCCCGGCACGTTCGGCGCCGCCCTCGTTGATGGCGACTTCTCCGGGTGCGGTCGGTGCAGTGCCCTGTGCGAAGACCGTGGGAACGCCGAGACGCTGGTCCTCCGGGGTGTACACCTCACCGATCGTGGGGGCGCCGCCAGTCTGCACAGCCGAACCGGACTCGTCGATCACGACGATTTGCCCGCTGACGTATGGAACCACTCGATCGACGTTCGGGAGTGCCGCGATGATCTCGGCGTTCTCCACGGGGACTCCGCTCGAACGGACGTCCTCGGCGCTGACGCGGACGTCGGCGCCCTGCGCGGTGTCGGAGAAGATGGACGAGAAGGTGCGCTGCAGGGTGTCTGTGAACACGAAAGAGCCTGCGACGAAGGCAGTTCCGAGCACCACCGATAGGACAGTCAGCGCGAGTCGAACCTTGTGGGCCGCGAGATTGCGCAGCGACACGGTGCGCATGGGGTTCTGGTGGGTCGATTTCCGGCGGGCGGTGGTGGTTGCTGCGTGAGCCGGCATGATCAGACCGTCTCGAGTTGCTTCATCCGGTCGAGGACGCCCTCGGCGGTCGGGTTGGCGAGCTCGTCGATGGCAGCTCCGTCGGCGAGAAAGACCACCCGGTCGGCGTAGGCAGCGGCGCGCGGATCGTGCGTGACGATGACCACCGTCTGCCCGAACTCGTCGGCGGCCGCCCGGAGGATGCTCAGCACCTCGCCCGAGGACCGCGAGTCCAGGTTGCCGGTGGGCTCGTCGCCGAACACGATGTCCGGCCGCCCGGCCAGAGCCCGCGCGCATGCGACGCGTTGCTGCTGCCCGCCGGACAGTTCGCTCGGACGGTGATCGAGGCGGTCACGCAACCCCAGACGGTCGACGACGGTATCGAGCCACTCCTGATCGGCCGCTCGACCCGCGATGTCGAGCGGCAGGGTGATGTTCTCGAGCGCGGTCAGCGTCGGGACCAGGTTGAAAGACTGAAAGACGAAACCGATCCGATCTCGGCGCAGCGCGGTCATCTGCTTGTCGTCGAGGTCGGTCAGATCGGTGTCGCCGATCGTGACCGTGCCCGAGGTCGCGGTGTCCAGGCCGGCCAGGCAGTGCATCAGCGTGGACTTGCCGGACCCGGATGGACCCATGATGGCGGTGAACTCGCCGCGGTCGAACGTCACGCTTACCTCCCGCAATGCGTGAACCTGGGTGTCCCCGGAGCCATACGTCTTGGTGAGCGCCGTAGCGCGGGCGGCGGTATCAGTCATGCGCTTCAGTGTTCCAGTGTTTTCGCGGTGCCACTATCGGGGAAGACCCCGAGTGCGCCCCTACTATTGGATCATGCGCATCGGAGCACACGTTCGTGACAGTGCCGACCCCATCGGTTCGGCCGAGAGCCTCGGGGTCGATTTCGTGCAGATGTTTCTCACCGACCCGCAGAAATGGAACAAGCTGCAGCCGCACCCGCAGGGGGAAGAGCTGAAGGCCAGCGACATCGACGTCGTGGTGCACAGCTCGTACGTGCTGAACGTGGCGAGCCTGAACAACCGCATCCGTATCCCCTCGCGCAAGGCTGTCATCGAGCAGGCGGCCGCGGCCGCCGAGATCGGCGCTATCGGTTTGGTGGTGCACGGGGGCCACGTCCGTGATGGAGAGGACACCGCGAAGGGCTTCGAGAACTGGCGCAAGCTGTTCGAACGCCAGGTGGGCGAGGGTGGATTCGGGGTTCCGATTTTCATCGAGAACACCGCGGGCGGTGACTTCGCCATGGCGCGCCACTTCGACGACATCGCGCGCCTGTGGGACGCAGTCGGTGAGTTCGGTGCCGGGTTCTGCCTCGACACCTGCCATGCCTGGGCCGGTGGCGAGGAGTTGGTCGGTGTGGTCGATCACATCAAGGCCATCACCGGTCGAATCGACCTTGTGCACCTGAACAATTCACGTGACGAGTTCGATTCGGCTCGGGACCGTCATGCCAATCTCGAGGACGGGACTATCGATGCCGAGGTCTTGACGGCGGTGGCGCAGGCCTCGGGCGCCCCGGTGATCCTGGAAACGCCCGCCGAGGGGCTCGCCGAGGACGTCCGGTTCCTGAAAAGTCTGTAGATCGTTCTGCGGCAGATATTCTCGGGCGTCGCCTCAGACGAACTTCGAGATGGTCTTGTCCCAGAACCGCTCGAAATCGTCGACGTCGGCACGGGTGAAAACGCGGTAGTTCCAGCGGAACTCGGCTTCGACGAAGGTGAGCGAGTCGATTTCGGTCACCGTGCATGTCACGGTTAGGTTGTGGGGCAGCGGGGCGTCATCGGAGGCGGTCACGTCGTCGGAGACCGTGGCGCCGGCAGTGCTGCGATCGGAGCCGTCGTGGAATGCGATCTGGGCGCCCGCCTTGCGGGCGAGGGCGGGAACGCTCCTGGCAGCGAGATAGTCGACGCCCCCGTGGGGCGCCGCGGCGACGCGTCGCCGCACCTCCTCGGTGAGCAGGGCTGCATCACCGATGGACGGAAGCCGAACTGGGAAGTAGTCCCCGGCTGGTGTTTCGATGTCGATCAGGACACCGGAAGTGTTGTTGCGGCAACGGTCGGCCTGCCACGCTCCGACGGTCGCGGCCAATACCGCCAGCAATGTCGTCCTCGACGGATGCGCCGGACCGGTCCATTGGGTGCGCGCGGTGGTGACGACGGAGGAGTCGATGGTGTCGATCCGCGGATCGGTGCGGCGCATGCCGAACGGCCACTCTTCGGGGGTCAATACCGCGATCCAGTACGGGACCTGTGTGACCACGGCCGCAGGGTCGGTCTGTGCCGAAGCAATCACCGTCTACACACCACCTTGTGTCGCAAGCCTTACCTAACCTACGCAAGGGTAGCGGTGAACGGACGAATTGGCGAGTGTCGGTTTCAGACGAGCAAGCGCGGCACGGAGGGAGCCTGTGGTGTCTCGCCTGCGTCCAGACGGTCGAGCAGTCCCTCCGACCAGGCGAGTAAGCCCGCCACATCGAGGCCGTACGGCGGTTCGAGCTCGTAACCGCGGATACGATCGTGTCCTTGCCGCAGCAGCGATACGGCGCCGACGTGGTTTCCCCGCAGCAGGTGGGTGAGCCCGACTGCAAGTTGTGCGAGACCCTGCCACAGCATCCGTTCCGCCTCCGGCGCCTGCTTCCACGTGCCCTCGAGGATCTCGTGGGCGTGAAACGGCATGCCGGTGTCGAGGAGTTCCTGTGCTCTGGCGATCGATTCCACCGGCGGAAGCCGGAGGTCGTCGGGGATGCGGGCCACACCGTCGGCGCCTCGGGGCATCGGTCTGCCCAGGCCGTCGCGGGGCCGTGCGTTCAGCGGTTTGCCGGTGGCATCGCGTTCGCGTTCCGGCACGTGTGGATCACACCTCGTTCGTTGCTCGTCGAGTTCTCAGGGTCACTGCAGTCAAAGCGACCAAGGCGGTCGCGGAGACGCCCACCATCGTCACCGATACTGCCACGGCGTCGTTGCCGAGCACCCCGACGACGGGCGCGATGATCGCACCGAATCCGAACTGGGCGGCGCCGAGCAGCGCCGCGGCAGTGCCTGCCGCCTCGCCGTGACGCGTCAGCGCGAGTGCCGGGGCGTTGGGCATGACGAAACCGACCGCGCCGAGGACGAACCACAGCGGGATCAGGAACCCCAGAATTCCGCCCAGGCCGGCCAGTGAGAGAAACGCCATGACCACGGCAGCGGCGAGTGCTGCGGCCAGGGCGGCGATCACGATTCGGACGGGTGTGAAGTGTCCGAGCACGACCACGTTGAACTGCGAGGCGCCGATCAGCGCGATGGCCCCGAGTGAGAAGACGATGGCGAACTGTTGCTCGTTGAGCCCGAACTCCTCCTGCAGCGCGAACGAGGACCCGGCGATATAGGCGAACAGGGCCGACATCGCGAGAGCGGCGACGAAGACGAGGACGAGGAACTGGCCGTCGCGAAGCAGGCTGCCGTAGGTGCGAACGATCGGCATGATGCCCCGGCCCCGGCGGCGTTCCGGCGGCAGGCTCTCGCGCAGCGAGAAGATGGCCAGTACGAGCAGGCCGACGCCGAGCAGAGCCAGTGCCCCGAACACCCAGCGCCACGATCCGACCAGCAGGATGCCGCCGCCGATGGACGGTGCGAGCACGGGAGCGACGCCCATGACGAGCATCAGACGCGACAGGACGGTGGCGGCAGCCCGTCCGGTGAAGAGATCGCGCACCACGGCCATCGCGACGACGGCGGCGGCTGCGGCCCCGAGGCCCTGCAGGCCGCGGAAGACGCCGAGCATCGCCACGCTGGGTGCCACCACGCACAGCAGGGAGGCCACGATGTGAACGGCGGTACCAGCGATGAGTGGGAGGCGTCGGCCGACGATGTCGGAGAGGGGGCCGATGACGAGCTGGCCGATTGCCAGGCCGATGAGAGTTCCGGTGAGCGTGAGCTGCACTGCTGCCGAGGATGTGTTCAGATCGTCGACGATCGACGGCAGCGCCGGCAGATACATGTC
Source organism: Rhodococcus sp. I2R (assembly GCF_020889545.1). NCBI lineage: Bacteria > Bacillati > Actinomycetota > Actinomycetes > Mycobacteriales > Nocardiaceae > Rhodococcus > Rhodococcus sp. I2R. Next base: position 155,776 of record NZ_JAHUTG010000007.1, on the reverse strand, counting down.
GATGGTCAGCGGACCGAGAGCGATCAGCGCCCCGAGGACCAGGATGACCCTCAGACGTTCGGCCGAGGTGGGTTCAGTGCTGGGCTCGGGGGGCGGCTGGTCGAGCGCACGAGCGGTCGGTGTGACTGTCTGTTCGGCGGCATGAGACACCAACAGGACAGCAATCGGACGGATGGATATGTTCCCGGTGTGATGTATTCGAGTTAGAGTTCCGACCCATGCATGATTCGGTCTACAGTCCCCGTCAGGTAGTCGTACGTCAATACATCGATGCGCTGGCTTCACACGATGCGAGCGCTGTGCAATTCGCACCGGGTGCGCGCCGCGTCGAGAACGGCATCACCACCGGTCGCTCCGGCCCAGGGATGTCCAAGGCGCTCGAGAACGCCTTCTACTACCGCGCCATCCTGGCTATCCGAGACATCGAGTTGACCGAGATGGGCGATACCGTCATTGCGCGTTTTCTCATCGATGCGGGTGTGCGGGGCAGGCCGTTGCTGACCGTCCGAGTCGAGGAGCACTTCTTCGTTCCGGACGGAACCATCCACGACATCCGCGCCAAGCTGCGCTTGCAGTTGAAGCGGTAGTTCCGGTCAGGGGCTCACTGAGCTCGATACGCCGATGCCGCTGAGGGTGTCGGCGCCGTAGCGCTCGATCTCTGCTTCCAGGTCGAGCGGTGCGATGGTCTTGCTCGCTTCGATCGCTGCGTCGTCGAGAAGGTGCAGTGGGACGAGCCAGACGATCTCGAACTCCAGGCCGTCGGGGTCCTTTGCGTACAAGCTCTTGGTGGTGCCGTGATCGGATGCGCCGACGAGTGCCCCTGCGATCGATAGCTTTCGTCCGGCGTCGGCCAGGTCGGTCAGGCTCTGTACCTCCCACGCGAGGTGATAGAGGCCGACCGTCCTGCGTCCGGCTTCCGAGGCGCCGGCTCCGTCTCCGAGTTGCATCAGTCCGAGGTCGTGATCGTTGCTGCTGGCACTGGCTTGGAGGAACGCTGCCGAGTTGCCCATGCGCATCTTGGTTCGGAACCCGAGGACCTCGGTGTAGAAGGCGACGGATTTCTCGACGTTCCGTACATACAGGACAGCGTGGTTGAGACGTTGGATTGGCATGGGACCTCGAATCAAGGGGTTAAGTTGAACCTTCAACCTAGAGTACACCCATGTGCCATGCTCGGCCAGTGTCAGCCGCGTCAGTGCCAGGTGTGGTCGACGAGGGGTGTCCGGGGCCCGAACTTGGGTTTGATTGCTTTGCCGCTGACCTGCAGGAGCCGGACGGCTCGAAACCGGTGCGGCGCCAGAGGTCTCATGTAGTCGACCATTCCGTCGTCATCGAGAGGTCGACCCAGAAGCGACCAGCCCACGACGGCCGCCAGATGATAGTCACCGACCGACAGGGCGTCGGGATCGCCGAAGGCCCGTTGCGCGACCTCGGCGGCGGTCCAGATGCCCACACCGGGAACCGCCCGCAGCCGCGTGATCGCCTCGGCGGGCGGCATGGCTGCGGCCTCCTCGAGTCGGCCGGGCACCTGTGCGCATCGCACGATCGTCTTCGATCGAGCCGGGTCTACGTTGGCCCGGTGGTACTCCCACGACGGAATGCGACGCCACACCGCAGGCTCAGGTGTGATGTACATCGGCCGCGGCGTCGGGCCCGGTGCACGCTCGCCGAACTTGGTGACGAGCATGCGCCAGGACGCGAAAGCGGACACACCGTGCACCCGCTGCTCGAGAATTGCGGGGACCAATGCCTCCATGACGAGTCCGGTTCGTCCCAGACGTAGATGTGGGAACTGCCGGTGCGCTTCCTGCAGGGTCGGGTGCTCGGGCTCGAACCCGGAGGCGTCGTCCTCGCTGCCGAGGAGCGCCGGGAGTGTGTCGGCGAACTCGACGCCTCCGCTGCCCCACGCGATACATCGAACGGCCGTCCGCGAAATCTGAGTCAGCCGATAGGTGACCGGCCCCGAGTTCATGCGTGATGTTCGCCACACACTGCCTGCCGCGTCACGCTCGTACGTCGGATCGCCCTTGCCGCGCCGATGCTCCGACAGGGTCATCGCAACGTCCAGCGGCGAATCGGACTCGAACACAGTCGAGACCGATTCACCGGCAGATTCAGGAACTGACGTGAGCATTGCCATTGAGTTTATGTCGGTGAGTTTGTCTCGGTGGCCTGCCGCTCAGCGAAAACCACCGGCCACGGCGACGACGGTCCGGCCGGTGACCTTGCCGCCGGAAATTTCGTCGAGCTTGGCTTGAACATCGCCGACGGCGACTTCGGAGGTGAGAGTGTCCAGGCGCTGCGGGCGCCGCTCGGATTCGAGTTGGTGCCAAACAGCTCGTCGCCGGTCGATGGGCAGCTGCACCGAGTCGATTCCCAGTAGTGACACACCGCGCAGGATGAACGGGAGCACCGTGGTGTGCAACTGGGCTCCGCCCGTCAGACCGCTGGCCGCGACAGCGCCGCCGTATCGGATGGTGCTCAGTACGTGCGCCAGCGTCTTGCCACCGACACAGTCCACTGCCGCGGACCACTCGGCACGGCCGAGGGGGCGCGGCTTGGCGTCCGGGTCCTCGGGCAACCGGCCGATCACGCTGGACGCGCCCAAGCTGGTCAAAAGCTCTGCGGCTTCGGGCTTTCCGCTGGACGCGTGCACCTCGAAACCGGCGGCCGACAGGAGGTCGACGCTGACCGTCCCCACGCCGCCGCTGGCTCCGGTGACAAGGACCGGACCGTCGGCCGGTGTGACTCCTGCGCCGAGCAGTGCTTCGACGCTCATCGCGGCCGTGAATCCCGCAGTGCCGATTGCGGCCGCCTCGCGCGTGGTCAGTGTCGTCAGCGGCACGACCCAGTCGGCGGGCACGCGAGCGTATTCGGCATAGCCGCCGTGTTGCGCTGTGCCGATGTCATAGCCGTGCGCGAGGACCCGTTGCCCCACAGCGACGTTCTCGCTGGTCGATTCGACGACCGTGCCGGCGATGTCGATTCCGGGAACGATCGGGTACTCGCGCACCACCCCACCCTTCGGGGTGATGGCAAGGGCGTCCTTGAAATTGACGGACGAGTACTCGACGGCGATGGTCACTGCCGGACCGTCGATCGCCGGCAGAAACGAGTGGTCGACGGTCTCTTGCGAGAGCGTGATCTGCTCGCTTCCGCGGGCGACGAGAGCCGCGAACGACGATGGCGCAGGCTGGGGCACGAGGAGTGTCCTTTCGAACTCGAGGGGTTCGTCCGAACAGTACCCATGCTTGGCGTGGCGTCTGTTGTTTGTCGGTCCGTCGAAGTATGGTCTCGCTGTGATCATCGTGAGTACCGACGGCTCGTGTCTGCGCAACCCGGGCGGCGCAATCGGGTGGGCCTGGGTCAATCACACAGGCCCGAGCAAGTCCGGCGGTGAAGAGTCCGGCACCAACCAGATAGCGGAGCTTCGCGCACTCCTCGAGGCAGTGCTCGCGCATCCCGGGGACGAGCCGTTGCTCATCGAGTCCGATTCGCAGTACGCCATCAAATGCGCGTCCGAATGGCTGGCCGGATGGAAGCGCAAGGGGTGGAAGACGGCGGGCGGCACGCCTGTACGCAACCTCGATCTGGTTCAGGGCATCGATCGCGCGATCACCGAGCGCACCGGTCCCGTCCGATTCCGCTGGGTACGTGGGCACGTGGGAAACCACTTCAACGAAGCAGCCGACGCCCTCGCCGGTGAAGCTGCCCGTGCCGTCGCAGCGGGTGCCTCGACCTCTCCCGCGGCTGCTGCTGTGCCCACTGCCGCACCCATACCCACTGCCGATGCCACCGCCGACGACGGGGTGGCGACGCTCTTCTGACGGTTCGCCTGCTCGGTGTGGATACTGCCCAGTGTGGATACACTTGTCGCATTCACACCCGGAGGCGTCGAGAACCCAGTGCACACCAACGTCACTAATGAATCATCCGATAGTTTTGTCGAGCAGTCCGAGCGCGTTGTCCGCGGCCGTGCGGTGATCGTGTGATCGTCTCCGCGCTACTGCTGTTGCTGGCAGGTCTCTTGCTCACGGCCGTCATCATTGTTGCGAACGGATACTTCGTCGCGCAGGAATTCGCGTACATGTCGGTCGATCGTGCAACTTTGAGATCGCGGGCCGAGAAGGGCGACGCATCTGCCGAGCGCGCGTTGAAGGTCACCAAGCGCACCTCGTTCATGCTGTCGGGGGCGCAGCTCGGGATTACGGTGACCGGTCTGCTGGTCGGTTATGTTGCCGAGCCGTTCATCGGTGTGCCGTTGGGCGAGCTGATGGGTGGCGCCGGCGTACCCACTGCAACGGGCATCGCTGTCGGAACGGTGTTGGCACTGGTCCTCGCGACCGTCGTGCAGATGATTTTCGGTGAGCTGTATCCCAAGAATCTGGCGATCGCCAACCCGGGCCCGCTGGCGCAGGGACTCGCGCGTTCGACCCTGGTGTACATGGCGATTTTCGGGTGGCTGATCACGTTCTTCGACAAGTCCTCGAACGCGGTGCTTCGGCTGCTGCATGTGGAGCCTGTTCACGATGTCGACAGCAGCGCGAATGCCGAGGATCTCGAACGCATCATCGGTGATTCACGTGCCAGCGGCGATCTCACCGAGGAGCTGTCGTTGCTGTTGGATCGGATTCTGGATTTTCCGGATCGAGATGTCGAGCACGCGATGATCCCGCGTGTCCAGGTCGACGTCGTCTCCGAGCAGTCGACGATCGAAGATGTGCGCGTGCTCATGAGAAATGCACACACGCGTTACCCGGTGCTCGGTGCGCGAGGCGAACCTATCGGCGTCGTGCATCTCGCCGAGGTGCTGGCAGCCGAGCGGCACGATCAGCGGTCGGTTACCGAGATCATGCGTGAGCCACTCGTGCTGCCGGAGCTCATGCCGATGCAGGACGCGCTCGATCATCTCTCGCGCACGCGCAACGAAATGGCCTGTGTGATAGACGAATACGGCGGATTCACCGGTGTCTTGACGATCGAGGATCTGGCCGAGGAGCTCGTAGGCGAAATCACCGACGAGCACGATCCCGACGTACTCACCGGGATGGAGCACGAAGCCGACGGCGGATGGATCATGGACGGTGACATCCACGTCGATGAGGTGGAGCGCACGATCGGACGCAATCTGCTTCTTCCCCGCGGTGACTACGAGACGCTGGCAGGCCTGCTCATTGCCGAGGAACGCGAACTTCCCGATGTGGGTGACGTGTTGCGGATCGATCTCGCGGTGGACAGCGCGGAGCTGATCGAAGACACGCCTCCGCGCAGGTTCCTGGTGGTCGAAGTACTGCAGCTCGACCGGCACGTGCCCAGCGAACTGCGGGTGCACGTGCAGGAGGCAGACGGCGATGGTGAGGTTTCGGAGAGTGAGGTCTCTGAGGTCGGCTCGGAGCCGTCCACGAGCGAAGGCAGGAACGAACGATGAGCGCCCTGATCGTGGTGTTCGCGACGATAGCGCTCATCTTTCTGAGTGCATTCTTCGTGGTCATCGAGTTCGCGCTGCTCGGTGCGCGTCGTCACCGGTTGGAGACCGAGGCTACCGAGAGCCGATCCGCGCGGGCGGCGCTGCGCGGAATGAACGAACTGACAGTCATGCTCGCTGGAGCACAGTTGGGCATCACTGCCTGCACGTTTGCTCTCGGTGCCGTCACCAAGCCCGCGGTCGACAGTTGGCTCTCCCCGGTGTTCGCGTCCCTGGGCGCACCGACGTGGCTTGCCGGAGGCGCGGCGTTCGCATTGTCGTTGCTGGTGGTCACCTTCTTGCACCTGGTGATTGGGGAGATGGCGCCGAAGTCGTGGGCGATATCGCATCCGGAACTCGCCGCGAAGATCATCGGCCTGCCTTCACGTGCATTTGTCCTGCCGTTCCGCCCATTCTTATCCTGGGTCAATCACATCGCCAACGTTCTCGTCGCCAAGACAGGGGTGGAGCCGGTCGAGAGTGCGGCCGTCGGCGGGCGAGACGCCGACACCATTCGGCATTTGGTCGAGTACTCCACTCAGGTGGGTGTTCTAGAACCCGAGCTGCGCACGCAGATCACTGGCGTAATCGAGCTCCAGACTCTGACTGTCGATCAGATCACGGTGCGCGGGCGCAAACCTACGTCTGTCGCGGCGGCTGCGGCAGTGTCCGAAGTGCAGGCCGCGGCCCTGCGGTCGGGCCACTTGCGGGTCCTGCTGGTCGATCCTGATGGTCGGATGCACTCCGTGGTGCACGTCCGCGACACGCTGCTCGCCGATCTCGACGAACCGGTCATGAATTTTGCGAGACCGGCTTTCACCATCGAGGGAAGCACCCCGGTATACGAGGTGCTGCGTGAGATGCAGGCGAAGAGCGTTCAGCTGGCGATCGTGGAGTCGAAGGGATCGTTCCTCGGACTGGTTACCCTCACCGATGTGATCAAGCGAGTACTGCCGCCATCGGAGGCGAGCGAGGGTCGCGAAAAGACCGAGTAGGACTGGGGGCTTCAGCCGATATTCAGTTGCGCGAGGCGTAGCTTGCGGCACAGCGCGGTCAGTGTGGTCATCTCGTCCTCGGTCAGTGCATCGCCGACGTATCGCCGGATTCGCTCAGCATGCTTGCGTCCGATCGTTCGCTGAACGGCGAGGCCGGCATCGGTGAGCGCAACCAGGGTGCCGCGCTTGTCCGTCGGGTCCGGCTGCCGGACGAGAAAACCGAGTTCGACGAGCCTGTCGCACAGTCTGCTCAACGAGGATTGGCTGAGCAGGATCTCGTCGTTGAGGTCGTGCAGGCGCAGCTTGTTTTTCGGGCATCTGCTCAGGGTGAACAGCACATCGTATTCGCGGACGCTGATCGGGTCCCAGATGTCGTCCGAGGCGAAGCGTCGCATGAGCGTGACCTGGGAGCGGAACAAGGACTCCCAGGCGTCGACGGCGAGTTCGGTGCGCGAGCGCATCTGGTCGGATGCCACCTGCTCAGATAGCAAGGGCTGCGTTCTTCTCGGCGAGCAGGCTCGCGTGTGTGGGTGGGTTCTCCGGCACACCGTCCGGACGGCGAGCAGCGAACTCGGCGCGCAGCACCGGCACCACCTCTTCGCCGAGCAGGTCGAGCTGCTCGAGCACCGTCTTCAACGGCAGCCCGGCGTGGTCCATGAGAAACAGCTGACGCTGGTAGTCGCCGAAGAAGTCGGCGAAGGCGAGCGTCTTCTCGATGACCTGCTGTGGGGAACCGACTGTCAGCGGCGTTTGATCCGTGAACTCCTCCATCGTCGGTCCGTGACCATAGACAGGGGCGTTGTCGAAGTACGGGCGGAATTCAGCGACCGCGTCCTGGCTGTTCTTGCGCATGAACACCTGACCGCCGAGGCCGACGATCGCCTGGTCGGCGCGGCCGTGTCCGTAGTGTTCGTAACGTTCTCGGTACAGGTTGATCAGTGCCGCGTAGTGCTCCTTCGGCCAGAAGATGTTGTTCGCGAAGAATCCGTCGCCGTGGTACGCGGCGATTTCCGCGATCTGCGGGCTGCGGATCGAGCCGTGCCACACGAACGGCGGTATGTCGTCGAGTGGGCGGGGTGTAGAGGTGAAGTTGTCGAGTGGGGTGCGGAAGTCGCCCTTCCATGTCACCACGTCCTCGGTCCACAGGCGCCGGAGGAGTTGGTAGTTCTCCAGTGCCAGCGGGATGCCCTGACGAATGTCCTGGCCGAACCACGGGTAGACCGGTGCGGTGTTGCCGCGGCCCATGATGAGGTCGACGCGACCATTCGACAGGTGCTGAAGCATCGCGTAGTCCTCGGCGATCTTCACCGGGTCGTTGGTGGTGATGAGCGTCGTGGATGTCGAGAGGATCAGTTTCTCGGTCCGGGCAGCGATATATCCCAGCATCGTTGTCGGTGACGACGGGACGAACGGTGGGTTGTGGTGCTCTCCGGTGGCAAAGACGTCGAGGCCGACATCCTCGGCGTGCTGTGCGATGGTGACCATCGCTTTGATGCGCTCGTGTTCGCTGGGAGCACGACCTGTGGTCGGATCGACCGTTACATCTCCGACGGTGAATACTCCGAACTGCATGGTCCGCTCCTGAGCTCGTTCTCGACATGTTCATGCGTTTGCATCGACTTTTGGCTCAACAGGGGCCGTCTCGCCAATATTCCTCGGCGCTGTATTCACCGAATCCGGCGTCCAAGAAGATTCTCGAAGTTTCACCCATCCACCCCATCGCCTGTGGCGAATGCAAGATGAGACGCCCGCCGCTGCTGTCGCCCCCGACCGCCGTCAGCTGTGGGCGTCTCCCTATCTCCTGGCGGTCAGCCGGAGCTCAGCGTGCTCAGAGTGCTCAGTCGGCTGAGCATGCGGTCGATATCGATCCCGGTGCATCCCTCGCCGAAGCGGACGAGATCGACGCTCGCGCGAAAGTGCGTCGCCACGCCACCGTCGTACAAGATGTCGACCAGATTGCTGAACCGTTGCACCGACTCGGCATCGGTGTCATGCAGTTTCGGTATGCCGCGAATGGTGAGGCCCTCCGTGAGCGCCAGGTAGTCGCTGCTCGACCGAGGTGCCGTGCACAGTTCCGCGAACGAAATTGCTTCGGTGTCGGTGTTCTCGAGTTCGGTTTCCACTGTCCACGTGCCGGCAGCGAAACCACGCCGCACGGCATGCGCGCTTCTGTAGTCGATCGGGCCGTCGACGCGTATTTCGCGGAGGTGCGCCTTCAGTACCTCGATTGTCGGCTCGAACTTCTCGTGGAACAGCGGGTTGGGGAGAAGGCCGTCGGGTGGATAGTTCGACGTCACAACCAGCGCTGTCCCGCGGGCGAAGAGGGTGTCGAGCATGCGGGCGATGAGTGTGCCGTCGCCGATGTCGTGGACGTGAAACTCGTCGAAGCAGAGCAGTCGACACTCGCCGAGCACCTCGTCGATCGCGTGATCTATCGAGAATCTCTGCCGGAAGTAGGCAGAGTGCAGGTCCGCGAAGAAGTTGTGGAAGTGCACGCGCTTCTTCGCGTCGATGTCTACCCCAGTGAAATAGCGATCCAAGAGCCACGTCTTTCCGCGTCCCACTGGTCCCCACATGTAGACACCCAACGCGTCCGGCTGCGTGAGCAGGTCGACGGCGGCTGTTTGGGCGGCGTCCAGTTCGAAGGAAGCCTCGAAGGCGTGGGGAGTGGCAGCTGGCCTCATGCACTCAGACTCTACAGATGTAGAGTCTGTGGAATGGACCGTAGAGCTGTGATTGCCGACGCAGCCATAGCTGTCGTGGCCGACGAGGGATTGCGCGCACTGACGCACCGCGGCATCGATGCGGCGGCCGGCCTCCCTGCCGGTTCGACGTCGTACTACTTCAGGACTAGAAGCGAGCTCCTGACGGCGATCGTCGACCGCGTCACGGAGTCGTCGAGAGCAGCGTTCGAGCGCGTCACCAGCCGTTCCGATGAGTCAGTATTAGATGAGTCAGTTGTAGAGGTCTCCGTCCAGTACCTTGCACACCTACTGTCCGAGCGCCCGAAGCAACTTCGTGCTCGGCACTCGCTGCTGATCGACGCCGGCATCGGACCCGAAGAGCGTGTGAAGCTCGGACAGTGCCTGTTCTCCCTCGACCGCGCCACCGAACTCTTCGGTGACCGTCTGCTCGCTGCAGGGTTCGTGGCTCTGTGCGAGGGACTGGTGGTGACGGGTCTGGAAGCAGGGACAACGCCAGAGGCCTTGCGAGTTCCGATCGTCACCTATCTGAGGGGCGCCCGGAAGTCCTGAATTGCGATTCGGGCAATCAGCTCATGTCGTAGACGACGCCGGTGAGCTTCTCGCTGGCAACCCACAACTGTTCGGCCAGCGCGGGATCCTTGGCCTTGGCGGAGATCTTGGCTGGTCCCGGCGCACCACGTGACTCAAACAACGCCTTCGGTCCTGTGTAGGAACCGGGTCCGCCGTTCTCGAGCGCATACAGCGTGGGGAGCGCGCCCGCGCGGGCGGACTGCGAGATGAACTTGAGACCGATGGAGGCGCCGATGGATGCGACCTTGGAGCTGCCCAACCCGTCCGGGCTCGTGTACAGCGCGGTCTCGGAGATGCCGGGGTGCGCGGCATTGCTGGTGATCGGGATGCCCGCGCTGTCGAGTCGGCGCTGCAGTTCCAGGGCGAACAGCAGATTGGCAAGTTTGGAGTTGGCGTACATGCGCTGGGGTTGGTACCCCTTCGTCGCCTGTAGATCGTCGAAGTCGAGCTTGGGAGCTTGCTTGTGGGCGACGGAGGAGACCGTGACGACAGTGGCGTTGTCGGCTGCGCGCAGCTTGGGTAGAAGGTGACCGGTGAGCGCGAAGTGACCGAGATGGTTGGTGCCGAACTGTAGCTCGAAGCCGTCCTTGGTCTCAGTTCGCTTGGCGGGCATCATCACGCCGGCGTTGTTGATGAGCGCATCGACCTTCTCGGGCGCGGATTCGGCGAAGTCTCGAACGGATCCGAGGTCGGCCAGGTCGAGATGCGCGGTGTCGACGGTGCCCTGCCGGCCCGAGTCGGCACCACCGGAAGCTGCCGCATCGGCGATCGTGTCCCGGATCTTCTTCGCAGCAGAGTTGGCTTTGTCGAGGTTGCGACAAGCCAATGTCACGTGGTCACCCTGCTTCACCAACTCGAGCGCAGTGAAGTAACCGATTCCGGTGTTTCCGCCGGTGACAAGTACGCGGCGCTGCTTGTTGTCAGACACGGGTCCGAGGGTACCTGCGCGGTTAGAATCTGCCCATGCCTGACGAGGTGTCCGACAATCAGCGCCCCGGCGAGCCCGTGGACCACTTTCCCAAGGGCACAGGTCGACCGGCTTCTGGCGCGTTTGTCGCAGCCGGCTATCACTCGCTGGAGGACCTCGCCGGTGAGTCCGAGGCGAAGTTGGCCGGGCTGCACGGTGTGGGGCCGCGGGCGATCGGCATCGTGAAAGCTGCCCTCGCCGAGCGAGGGCTCGAACTGGCGCCTTGATCTTCGGACAAACTGACCTGTGTGCTCTCAGAATTGCGTGCACTCAGAACGGCGGGGGTCGGAACTTCTCACGCTGGGCCACGATCGCACGGTGTTCGAGAAATCTCTCGCGTAGGTAGGCGGCATCGGCAAGGGCGCGAGCGTCCTCCGGACCCACACGCCCTGCGATATCGCCGAGCGAGGGCGCCCCGCCGACAGTGTCGTTGCGCAGCAGTCGATGCCAGTCTGTGTCGCGGTCGCTCATGTGCGTTTCCCACCAGGTGGGTTCGTAGAGTTCGTCCGAGGGCTCAGCTGTCTTGGCGTCGGTATGGACGTGTTCGTGAACTGCACTGTCGAAGTGGGGTCCTCCGCCGGACTGGGATTTCGCTGGCGACACATGCATCGGCACAGCGGGGTTGTACCGGCCGTTATGGACGAACTCGTCGGGTAACGCAACCGTTCCAAACATCGGCGGGGTGATCCGGTGCAGACCCGAGCTCGAACGCCAGTAGATCGCACTACCTTCGAGTTTCGCGCACGCCCATAGACGAAGCGTCTTCGCGTGGTGGTGGTAACCGCACAACGGTTGGAGATTGTCGAGGACGGTCCACCCACCCGACTGCGGATCCTCGTGATCGAACGGAACGATGTGGTCGATGTCGCACCGAGCTGCGGGCACACTGCACCCCGGGAATGTGCAGGTGCAGTATGTGGCTCGGGTCAACGCCACGAGTTCGGCGCTCGGCCGATAAGTCAGCGCCCCGGGTGGAGGTTCGGCGAAGCCGCCGTGCCCGTCGGGATATCGGCCTCGGGTCAGTGTCGGATCCGACGCGGCCGCCGCCAGGAATTTCGCGATACTTCTCGAGAGCGCAGCTTCCGCACCGAGCGTCGATGCCCCTCTCTTGTGTTCGGGTCGACAAGAAGCCGCTGAACGCGTGGGTAGAGGTGCAGCGGAACGACGGCGACCACGACTGAGAAGGCGCCTCGCGCGGCCCCGCTTCGCGACCCACGGCCGAATAGCGCCATGTCCGGCGCTGGGCTCGTGCTCAGTGTCGTCGGATCCAGTGCTGTTCGGCACCTGAGCTCGGTACTCGTTCATCGCGTCCAGCATCTCGGTGAGCAGACCCTGCCATCGTGCGTCGGTAGCAAGTAGGCGGGCGGTCTCTGGATCCAGCACAGTCCCGTCTGCGAGAGTGGCTGGATTGCTACCGAGCCCGAGAAGGGTCTCGATGTCGATGTGCACTTCCAGCAGGGCTTTACGGCGCGGCGGGTTCAACGCGCCCGCTGCAGCCATCGGGCAAATATCCGATCCGCACGTGCACGTCAGGGACTCTTCTCGATGAAACAGAGCGAGCAGCGCATGACCGCGGAGTTGCTTCTTCGTTCGAGGATCACGCGAGCAGACAGTGCCGGCCATCTCTTCGAGAAGTGCATCGCATTCGGCTCCCTCGAGCATCGACATTTTTGCGACCAGGGTTGCGATGCCGTCGTCACCCCGTCGGATGTCTGCGCAGCGTTCCTCCGTCACTGCCGCCTTCTGCGCGGCAGTGGCTTCAGCTGGATCGTGGGCCATCCACTCTCGCCAAATGCTGCTGGTCAATGCGCGGACGTTGCATCGCAGGGCTGCAGCGAGGACATCCTGTTCGATGGCAGAAACGGTCGAATCGGAAGCGCGGGACAGCGTATTCGCGATGGCTCGAACGCGCGGGTAGTCGATATCGCCCACCGTGAATGCGGCATCTACGGCGGGGAGCCGCCAGGCCAGATGACCCGCCACCGTGATCATCTCGCGAGTAGCGGTACGTGAGAGGGAAAGTGCTACAGCTGCTTCGCATTCGGTGATGTGCCTCGCGCGGGCAGTATCCGGCTGCTCGTCGTCACGAGATGATCCGAGCAGATGGATGTCCATCTCCTCGCCCAGCCGTATTTCGGACAGGCGATGCAGTTCGTGGACCACGGCCGCAGCCGCAACGTTGTCGGCCCGTCGACCATCGGCGAGGCGCGCCAGCGACTCCGAAGCGGCGATGTCCGCCTCGCGTCTGATGTACGTAGAGCCCCCCGGCTGCGTCATGCCACCAACGATACTCGAACAGATGTTCGAATACAACAGTTCGTTGCTACAAAAATTGCTTGTGGCCGCACAAGTGTGACACCACTTCCGGCGACAGTCGGCGCGGACGACGCTGAGTGCATGACCGCAGGAACTGTCGGCGCAGCCTTCGAGCACAAGCGAACTCGCCTGCTGAGCGAGCTCGAACGTCCCGGGCAGCTGATCGAACACATCACGCCGAACTGGTTCGCGTCCGTGATGGGCACCGGCATCGTCGCCAACGCCGCGGCAACCTTGCCGGTGCACTCGGCCGAATTGCGTGCCTTCGCAACGGTCGTCTGGGTACTCGCGTCCTTCGCGCTCCTCGCGCTGACGGTGGCGTTCGCAGCGCATTGGATACTTCACCCTGCGAACGCCCGTCGATACGCCGAGCACCCTGTCGTGTCCCTCTTCTACGGCGCACCACCGATGGCCATGCTGACGGTGGGAGCCGGCACGTTGTTGCTCGGCAAGGACGTCATCGGCGACACTGCGGCCCTGCACATCGCGGCGACCCTGTGGGTGCTGGGCACGATCACCGGGGTGGCGACCTCGGTGTGGATGCCGTACAGAATGCTGCGGCAGGGACGCTCGAACGCATTGCCGGCGTGGCTGATGCCGGTGGTTCCGCCGATGGTGTCCGCCACGGGTGGTGCTCTGTTGCTGCCCTACATCGGAGACGACGGCCTTCGAGTCTGGCTGCTCGCGCTGTGTTACGCACTGTTCGCGCTCAGCCTCGCGCTGGGAGCTGCAGCGATGACGCTGATCTACCGCGATCTGCTGCGCGGGGGCGGACCGGCATTGCAAGCGGCACCGACGGTCTGGATCACGCTCGGGCTGGTAGGGCAATCCATCACCGCGGCCAACCTGCTCGGCGCCGACGCCGGCCTCGTGCTGGGCAGCGCCCATGCGAGCCTCGCACGTGATCTGCACGCGTTCGGAATCGGATATGGACTGTTCGTCGGGGTGCTCGCTATTGGCGCTGTCACGGTCGCCTGCACGGTGACAGCCAAGGCGATGCGCAACGGGCTGAGGTTTTCGCTCACCTGGTGGAGCTTCACCTTCCCGGTTGGCACGTGTGTCACGGGCGCGACCGCACTGGGCGCGGCACTCGGCCTCGGAGCAGTTTCTGCGCTAGCGGTGGTGTTGTATGCGGCGTTGCTTTCTGCTTGGGTCGTGGTTGCCGCACACACCGTGCGAGGATCGATCAGCGGCCGGATATTTCTGCCGTGAGTCGCAGTTGCCGGCGTCGCGAAAGGCAGAGATGCCAGAAGAGCCCAGCACCACCTCTCGCATCACCGAGAGGCTGCGCGCTGCAGGCTGCGTGTACGCCGAGATCGAAGCCGGTCTTCTTCTCGACGCCTTCGCCGGTGAAGAACTCGAGCAGGCCGTAGCGCAGCGCGTCGCCGGTACGCCACTCGAGCAACTTCTCGGGTGGGCCGAGTTCTGTGGCCTCCGCGTTCTCGTCGAACCTGGTGTGTTCGTCCCCCGTCGCCGGACGTCCCTGCTCGTTGCGAAGGCCGTCGAATGTGATCCGCACGTGGTGATCGATATCTGTTGCGGATCGGGTGCAGTCGGTCTCGCGCTCGCACACAGCGTCGCCGACATCGAGGTGCATGCCGCCGACATCGACGCTGCTGCAGCGCGATGTGCGCGTCGCAACCTGGCACCCATCGGTGGCCACGTGTACGAGGGTGATCTCTATTCTCCGCTGCCGCAATCGATTCGTGGCCACGCCGATGTGATCGTCGCCAACGCGCCGTACGTGCCGACCGCCGCGATCAGCTCGATGCCGCCGGAGGCGAGGGACCATGAGCCCAGGGTGGCTCTCGATGGTGGGCCGGATGGACTCGCCCTGCACCGCCGAATCGCCGCGGAGGCGGCCGAGTGGATTGCACCTGGTGGAACCCTGCTGATCGAGACGAGCGTCCGCCAGGCAGATGACACCGCAGCTATCGTCGCCGCACTCGGTTTCGAGCCGACCGTCGTGCACTCGGACGAGTTCGACGCCACGATCGTGTCGGCACGATCGGATCCGTAGAAGCATCAGCCGCCCCGGCCGATTGACCTCGACCTACCTCGAGGTTCTAGCGTTGCGGGCATGAGTATGGAAGTCACCGCCCGGTCCCAGCTGTATCGGACCATGAACGCGTCGACGCAGCAGACGCAGTTCTCCAAGGAGACCGCGCAGCGAATTCTGACATTCGCGCGACCCCATCGGCGCAAACTGGTCGGATTCCTGGTTCTCAGCGTCGTGCTGGCTGCGTTGGCGGTGGCGACGCCGGTGCTGGCGGGGCGGGTGGTCAATGCCATCGTCGACGGTGATCCGTTCGATGTGGTTCTGAGGCTGTCCGCCGCCATCGCAGCGATCGCAGTCGTCGATGCGGCGTTCGGACTGCTGAACCGGTGGCTGTCGTCGAACATCGGTGAGGCACTGATTCTCGACCTGCGCACCGCGGTGTTCGATCACGTGCAAAAGATGCCGATCGCGTTCTTCACCCGTACCCGCACCGGTGCGTTGGTCAGCAGACTCAACAACGACGTGCTCGGCGCCCAACGAGCATTCAGCGACACGCTCTCCGGAGTGGTGAGCAATCTGGTCATGCTCGGGTTGACGCTTGTCGTCATGCTCGGTATCTCGTGGCAGGTCACGCTGCTCGCGTTGTTGCTGCTTCCCATTTTCGTAATCCCGGCTCGCCGTATGGGTCACCGGCTGGCGCGTCTGCAACGCGAAGCGGCCGAACACAATTCGGCCATGAGTACGCAGATGACCGAACGGTTCTCGGCTCCGGGCGCGACCTTGGTCAAACTGTTCGGGCAACCGGATAACGAATCGAGGGAGTTCGCGGTCCGCGCCAGCCGTGTCCGCGACATCGGGGTGCGGGCGGCCATGGTGCAGACCGTATTCGTGACAGCGCTGACGCTGGTGTCGGCTCTGGCTCTCGCAGTGGTGTACGGGCTCGGCGGATTCTATGCTCTCCGAGGGCAACTCGACGCCGGTTCGGTTGTCTCCCTGTCCTTGTTGCTCGCCCGGTTGTACTCACCGCTGACCCAACTCGCCAGTGCACGCGTCGAAGTGATGAGCGCACTCGTCAGTTTCGAGCGGGTCTTCGAGGTCCTCGATCTGGTCCCGCTGATCCAGGACAAGCCAGGCGCCGTGGACGTACCCGACGGCCCGGTTTCGGTCGAGTTGAGAGACGTCCGCTTCGCTTACCCGTCGGCGGACAGGGTTTCGCTCGCATCGCTCGAAGAAGTCACGACTCTGGACACGCGCGGCGGTGAGGAAGTGCTGCACGGGGTGTCGTTCAAGGCCGAGCCCGGCCGCATGGTCGCGCTCGTCGGAACCTCGGGTGCAGGCAAATCGACGATCGCTCAGCTGATCGCGCGGTTGTACGACGTCGACAGCGGCGCTGTTCGGCTGGGTGGAACGGACGTTCGGGACCTCCGGGCCGAGTCCATACGCTCCGCCGTAGGGATGGTGACCCAGGACGGGCATCTGTTCCACGACACAGTGCGGGCCAACATTGTCCTACCCCGGCCCGACGCACGAGACGATGAAGTGTGGGATGCACTTCGACGCGCGCGGCTGCAGGATCTGGTGGAGTCGCTACCCGACGGTCTGGACACCGTCGTCGGAGAGCGCGGTTACCGGCTTTCCGGTGGCGAACGGCAGCGGCTCACCATCGCTAGGTTGCTGATAGCTCGACCCCGAGTGGTCATTCTCGACGAGGCCACTGCCTCGCTGGACTCTACGTCGGAGGCGGCGGTGCAGGCGGCTTTGGCCGAGGCGCTCGCTGGGAAGACGTCGGTGGTGATCGCGCACCGTCTGTCGACGATCCGGGCCGCTGACATCATCCTCGTCGTGGAAGGCGGAACCATCATCGAACGCGGAACGCACGAGGAGCTCCTCGCGGCGGGAGGCCGCTACGAGGAGCTCCATCGGACGCAGTTCGCGTCGGGGACTGTCGAGCCTGCGGAGTGAACTCAGCAGTTGCTCGGTGCGGGGACTCCCTTGAAGCGCGCGTCGATCCAGTCGAGCGCCTGTGGGAGTCCGAGCAGGGCGGCGGTGAGGTGGTCGTTGCTCGGCACGATCAGTCGGGTGACCGGGACGCCCGCCGCGCAGTACCGTGCGATCGTGTTGTCGATAGAGGACACGGGAATGAGCGCGTCCGTGGGGCTGTGCCACTCGAAGTACGGTGCCTTCGGCACGCCGGAATAGAGCTCGACGCTGTTCTCGTTGACGGCGGCGATCATCTCCGGGCTCTCGATCAGAGACAACGATCCGGCTACCTGCATCGCACTCTTCCCGGCGCCAACGGCGAGGATGTCGTTGGTGCAGGCGTCCTGAAGCTCTGTCGCCATCTGTTGGCCCAGCGGGTTGAGCTGCTGACTGATCGGGATGCGGGTCGGGTACTCACGCTCGAGGCCCATCGCGGCCGCGAAGGCGAGCCCGAACGCCGGATGTGGACTGAAACCGAGGTCACGAGCCATGCGCTCGAGGTTCATCGGGGCACCGCCGGTGGCGCTGCCTACGATGTTCAGTTCGGGTGCGTAGTCGTTGTGTAGTGCCGCGGCCCATGCCGTGGCCATACCGCCACCGGAGTAACCGGCGAGCGCGACCGGACTCTCCTGCAGCTGCAGCTGCTCGAAGCGCTGAGTCGCTCGAATGCTGTCCAGGACGATCTGGCCGCCCAGCTTGGCGGCACCGTACGCGCTGTTCGGTCCGAGATGATCGGCGATGGCGATGGTCCACCCACGCTGCAGTGCAACGTTGAGCGCCGGAGCCTCACGGATCACCAGATTTGGGTCCTGCGACCACAGTGCCTGCGACGGTGCGCACTCCAGACCCAGGGCGTTGATGATGTGCTGGTAGGACAGGAGCGGGCCGTTGGGGGCTTTGTCTCTCGGGACCAGCACCGTGTTGACGGCGGCGATGGGCTCGCCTGCGGAGTTGGTCGAGCGGAATCGAAGCTGCCACACATCGGAATCGAAGAAGCCCGGGGGCGGTGGCATCATGCGACTGGAGATGATGTCGCCCGGGTTCGTGGCCTCGAGGTCTGGAACAGGCGCGTAGAACGCGTCCGAGATAGGCGTCGGCTCCAGCGGAAACGCCGTCGCGGGTGCGGCGACCAGCGCCGAACATGCGACCGCTACCGCCGTCAGACATGCCGCCCCGGCCAACTTGGTTAAGCGCATTGCGTCGAACCCCTCCCGCACAAATCGTCGATTTCAGGAAAAAAACCGACACTTCGGATACCCCGCCATGTGACGATATCCGAGATCGAACCCCTCCCGTTACGTCCGTTTCGAAAATGTCCGAATCGCTACGCAAGCCCGACCCTATGGCAACACCGCCCTGCTGACCAGTGGCAGTTGATGCGCAACGCTAAGCTTTGGGATCAATCTCGAGCACCACATCGGCCGGTTGTTTGTCCTCACGTAGCCCGCGCCAACTCGGATGCCTCAGATGCATCGAATCCGTCCATTCGAAGAATCTCACCTCTCCGACGAGCGTCGGCGAGACCCACACGGCGTCGTTGCGGTCGGCAGCGGGGAGTTCT
This sequence comes from Rhodococcus sp. I2R, assembly GCF_020889545.1. Classification (NCBI taxonomy): domain Bacteria; kingdom Bacillati; phylum Actinomycetota; class Actinomycetes; order Mycobacteriales; family Nocardiaceae; genus Rhodococcus; species Rhodococcus sp. I2R. The sequence goes on along the minus strand of NZ_JAHUTG010000007.1, from coordinate 137,219 downwards.
TCGACGAACGGAGAGTCCTCGGTCTCGAGCGGCTCGAGCATCTCTGCCAGGGCGTCCAAGCCGCGGTCGGAGAAGCCTGTGCCCACGCGCCCCAGATAGCGAAGGCCGCCCGGTCCGGGGACGCCGACGAGCAAGGATCCGAGCCCACCGGTACGGCGGCCCCGACCGCGTCGCCAGCCCCCGATGACGATCTCCTGAGTGCGCCAGTTCTTGGTCTTGATCCAGGTGCGTGCTCTTCGGCCGGGCTGATAAATGGAATCGACGCGCTTGGCCACCACGCCCTCCCAGCCACGTTCGACGCTGGCGGCGAGCGCCTCCTCCGCCGAGCCGGTGAGTGCGTCCGGGACGATGACCGAATCGAGTCCTGTGGTGAGGAGTTCGAGCAGTCGGCGCCTGTCGGAGTACTTCTTCTTCAGCAGTGACGTCCCGTCCAAGTGCAGCAGGTCGAACGCGATGAATCGCACGTCTTTGCCTGAACTGCCCTGTAAGAGTTCGAAACTCGTGTTTCCATCGGCGCCGTAGACGACGGCCTCGCCATCGATCACCGCCTCGTGTTCGGCGAGATCATCGGCGAGAGCGGAGAGACCGTGAAAGCGCTCGGTCAGGTCCTTGCCCGAACGTGACGCCAATGCGAACTCGCCATAGGACAATCGCGCGACCACCCGAAAGCCGTCCCACTTGCCCTCGAACGCCCAGTCTCCGTCGGGAAGGTCTCGTATGTCGCCGGCCGTGGCCAGCATCGGCGCAACGCTCTTCGGTAGCTCGCTCTTCGGTAGCTCGCTCTTCGGTAGCTCGCCGGATGCTCCCTGATCCTTCATTCGATGCATCAACCACTGATCACCCTTGGTCCGGACGAGTGCGAACCTGCCCTGGGCTTTCTCGCCGCTCAGCACCACGATCACCTCGTCCTCGCGCCACTTCTCGAGCTCGTAGCTACCCGAGTCCCAGATGCTGACCTCGCCGCCGCCGTATTCCCCCTTGGGGATGCTGCCCTCGAACGTGGCGTATTCCAACGGATGGTCCTCGGTGCGCACCGCGAGCCGGTTCTGGCCGGGGTCGTCCGGAATGTTCTTCGGGACTGCCCACGAGACCAACACTCCGTCGTGTTCGAGCCGGAAGTCGTAGTGCAAACGCCGCGCATGGTGTTCCTGGATGACGAACGTATCGTCCTCACCCCGGGGCCCGGTGGCCACCGGGATCGGCTCCGGAGTCCTGGAGGCGCTGCGCATACTGCGGTACGTCGAGAGCTTGTCGGGTCGATTTTCCATGGGCAGAGGCGGGTCCAGGTCGGCCAGAAGGTCGCCGTGTTCCTCGAAGCGCTCGAGCACATCCTCGAAGCGCAGCTGCGTCAGCCCCGGCGCCTCGAGCTCCTCCCACGATCTCGGTGCAGCGACGGTCGGCGTAGCGCGACCGCGCATCGAATACGGCGCAACCGTCGTCTTCTTTCCGTTGTTCTGCGACCAGTCCACGAAGACGCGGCCGGTGCGTTTGGCCTTGGCCATCGTCGCGGTCACCCGGCTCGGATCGCGTTCTTCGAGCAGCGTCGCAACACGCTTGGCGACGGTGGACGCCCCGGCCGGTGTCAACGGTTTCTCCAGCGGGGGCTTCTCCAGCGGGACATACAGGTGAATACCCTTGCTACCGCTGGTGACGGGAAAGGCCGTGAATCCGATCTCGGCGATCATGTCCCTGATCTCGCAGGCGACCTCCGCGCATCGCGCCAGATCGACATCGTCACCCGGGTCCAGGTCGAAAACCATTCTCGTCGCCGGGCCCGGTGAGTCGCCGTCGAACCGCCACTGCGGGACGTGTGCCTCGATGGATGCCTGTTGGGCCAGCCAGGCCAGGTCTGCCGCCGTCGAGAAGAGGGGATACGTCACCACGCGATCGGAGTGCTGCATTCGCCGTCGATCCAGCCAATCGGGTGCCGAAGCCGCGAGGTTCTTCTCGAAGAACGACGGTTGCTCGACGCCGTTCGGCCACCTCTTGCGTGTCACAGCCCGGCCGGCCAGGTGCGGAAGCATAGCGGGAGCAATGGCGACGTAGTACTCGATCACCTGGCGTTTGGTGGTGCCCGTTTCCGGAAACAACACCTTGTCCAGATTGGTCACCGAGACCTTTCGGCCTGCGATGTCGAGCGTCGCCATCAGCCCAGGTTAGTTGCCGCCGGGGCGCACCGTGCTCCGGTTGTGTCAAGCTCGAAGGTATGGCAACGATCAGCGTCACCGTGCAGATGCCCGAAAATCCACAAGGTGCGTGGGACAAAGCGTCGGCGCTCGATCGCTTTCACGAGTGGATGACCATTCACGGAGGGTGGTGCAGTCCGCCGCCGAAGACCCTCGAAAAGGGCACCGAGGTGCAGTCGCTGGTGAGGGTCAAGGGATTCAAGAACACCATCTCCTGGACGTTCACCGAGTACCAGGAGCCGCAGCTCATCGAGATGGCCGGGCGGGGCAAAGGCGGCGTCAAGATTTCGCTGACCATCAACGTCCGCGAGCACTCCGAGGGCTCCGAGCTCACCCTCGACGCGTACTTCGGCGGCGGCGTTCTCTTCGGACCCGTCGGCAGCGTCGTCGCGCGCACACTGGACAGCGACGTCAAGCAGTCGGTCGCGAATCTCGCGGCGCTGCCCGCGTAGGTCCGGACTGAATCAACCTTCCCCGGCTTCCCGGGTACGCCGCAGCCACCAGAGTCCGGCGATGGGCAGGATGACAGGGATGAACAGGTACCCCTGGCCGAAGTGCGACCACACGGTGGCGTCCGGGAAATCCTGGGGCGCGATGTAGCTGAGCGCCCCGATGGCGAGCACCCCGACGAGTTCGATGATGCAGGAGACCGTCACGACGCGTCGCGAGGCCTCGGTGGCACGGGCGAGCCCGATGGTGGCGATGATGTACACCACCGCTGCCACCGCGGACAGGATGTACGCGAGCGGCGCAACCTCGAATCGGGTTGTCAGCTGCACGATCGACCGCGACGTCGCGGCGACGGCGAACACTGCGTAGACAGCGATGAGAAAGCGACCGAAACCGGTGCGCGTCGCTTGTTGCAGAGTGTCAGGCATATCCGGCCCATATCTGGCTGAGGCGCAGCACCATGGCCGCGAGGGTGGCGATGGCGACGAGCAGGACGGCGGTGCCGCCGCGGGAGCGATCGCCCAGCGACCACCAGGTGCCGATGGGCAGCAGTAACAGCAACCCGATCAGATATGAACCGAATGTGATCCGGTGGATATCGCGATCGCTGGTGAACATCATGACGAACCCGATGATGGCCTGTGCGAGCACGACTGCCTCGGTCGCCGAGATCGTCCAGAACAGGGCTCGGTCCGATCTGTTCTTCAGCAGAACCGGACTGTTTCTGGCGAGCTTGAGCAGAACCCACAGGCCGACGACAAGCGAGAGCGCATACAACAAGCCGGTGACGGCGCCGATCATCGATCCCTCTTACTGAGCGTGCGGACGGTGGGACACCACCCAAGAGTATCGGGGTGACGGCCCCCACAGCCGTGAGGCCTTCGAAACAGGGCGTTATTCCGACCGTGACCAATCGGAAATCGACGAGGCCTGTACTTGTTCCATGGCCGAGGAGGCCTGATCACACTCTTTCGCCGGTGGCCAACGTCAGTCCGCCGACTCCTCCATCGTTTTCACATCACAGGAGCATCCACCAGTGTCAGACATCGACAAGACCATCGCCGAGAACATCGCGAAGTCCCTCGGAGAGATCCCGCACCCGTCGCTCCCCAAGGGCAGCAACATCTACGGTTCCACCAAGATCTTTCCCGACTACAAGGCCGAGAACGGCGAAAGCTACTTCACGTTGGTGCACGGCATCGCCCACGAGTCCTCGGTGAGCTTCGTCGCAGTGCTCCAGGCGACGCGCGCGCTACGCAAGGGTTTCGAGTCCGCGATGTACTTCTACGGCCCCGGCGCAATCAATTGTCTTGCCACTCGGGGCTTTCCGACCACGGGTGACTCGGGTTTCCCCGGCGAGCAGAACATCAACGACTCGCTTGCGACGTTCATCTCCGAAGGTGGCACCGTCTTCTGCTGCCGGTTCGGTCTCGCACTGCACGGCGGACGCGAAGAGGACCTGATCGAGGGTGTGATTCCGGCGCACCCGCTCGACGTGCAGGATGCGCTGATTCACTACGCCCGCAAGGGCGCCATCATCAACTCGACCTACATGGTCTAGGAGAAGAGCCATGTCGGTCAGTACGCGTGTAGACCTGGCGTTGCTCGGAGTCCGCGGAACGCCACCGGTCAACAGAACGGCCGGCGCAGGGCCCAGCGACGACGGGCATATGCGAATCGACGGTCTGGGCGCAGCCATCCCGCGCAATCCGTCGAGTCCGTACGTCCTCGAAGGCGGCCGAGTTCTCCTCGACGGCAACGACATCGGCCTCGATGTCGAGCCCGTGGAACGGCCGCGGTTCTACGACCTCGAAACCGCTGACGGTATCGCCTACGAGAAGATCGCCAAGCTGCACGGATCGAGCGTCCTGGCCACGACTGTGGTGCAGACGTGCATCAGATACGACGCCGATCAGCGGTGCCGGTTCTGCTCGATCGAGGCATCGCTGGAGGCAGGGGACACCATCGCGGTCAAGACGCCGGCGCAGCTGGCCGAGGTCGCCGAGGCCGCGGTCCGGCTCGACGGTGTCACCCAGATGGTGATGACGACGGGGACATCCGCGGCGAAGGACCGAGGCGCCCGGCACCTCGCCCGGTGCGTCCGCGCGATCAAAGCGGTGGTCCCGAATCTACCGATCCAGGTTCAGTGCGAACCTCCCGGTGACCTGGAGACGATCACCGAGCTGTTCGACGCGGGGGCCGAGTCGATCGGGATTCACGTCGAATCGCTCGACGACGATGTTCGGCGGGCCTGGATGCCGGGTAAGGCGTCCGTGCCGCTGACCGAGTACCGCGCAGCGTGGGCGGAAGCGGTGCGGGTGTTCGGACGCAACCAGGTTTCCACCTATCTGCTGGTCGGGCTCGGTGAGGATCCCGACGAATTGGTATCGGGTGCAGTGGAACTGATCGAAATGGGCGTCTATCCCTTCATCGTGCCCTTCCGCCCGCTCGGCGGAACTCTCGCCGTCGAGGTCGACCGGGCAATCGCACCGCCGTCGAGCGTGCTCGAGAATGTCACGCGCCGCGTCGCGAAGGAACTGCAGGCGGCGTCGATGCTCGGCTCCGACCAGAACGCGGGATGCGCGGCCTGCGGAGCCTGCAGTGTCCTGCAGAATGCAGGAGGTTGATTTCGTGTACGCCACGGACCTGGCAGGACTCTCGGGCACAGTCACGACGGTGCAGCCGCAGTTTCTCGTTCAACCCTGTTCGGATGCAGAGCAATTGAACCACTACCGGGCTCTGCGGCGCGATGTCTTCGTCGCCGAACAGGGTCTGTTCGCAGGCACCGACCACGATGATGTCGACGACGACCCGCGCTGCATCGTGCTGACAGCCAACGCTCCCGACGGTACCCTGCTCGGCGGCGTTCGACTCGCTCCCCGTACCGACATCGATCTCGGCTGGTGGGCGGGAAGCCGCCTCGTGGTCTCCGGTGCGGCGCGAACGTCCGGGGTCGGACCCGCCCTGGTCCGCGCGGCATGTGCGTATGCAGAAAGCCAGGGCGTCTTGCGTTTCGATGCCGTGGTGCAGAAGCGGCACGAATCGCTGTTCGCCGCATTGGGGTGGGTCCGGCGCGAGGACGTTCAGGTGGCAGGGGCACCACACGTGTCCATGTGGTGGCCGATCGACCGGATCGACCGGCTGGTCTCATCGACCAAAGCGATGCTGGCTAGCGTGCTGGCGCCGTTGAAGGCTGCACCACTCGGACTCGGTCCGAAAGGCTTTCGCGGCGACGACGGTGTTCCGGTCCCCGGCAGCGATGTCATCGCCGCGTGCGACGCCATCATCCCCTCGATGGTCGACCGCGACCCCGAATGGGCTGGATGGTGTGCCGCACTGGTGAATCTGAACGACCTCTCCGCCATGGGCGCCCACGCCGTCGGCATGCTCGACTCGGTGGGTGCGCCCACCCGATCCAGGCTGACTCGCATCATCAGGGGGCTGGCAGCAGCGTCCACCGCGTGGCAGGTACCGGTGCTGGGTGGTCACACCCAGGTGGGCGTGCCGTCCGCGCTGTCGGTCACGGCGCTGGGCCGCAGTGCCGCACCCATTCGGGCCGGTGGTGCATCCAGTGGTGACCGACTGACTCTCACCGTCGACATCGAAGGTCGTTGGCGCCGAGGCTATCACGGTCAGCAATGGGACTCGTCCTCGCGGCGCAACTCCGCAGAACTCACCACGATGGCATCGTTCGTTGCTCGCACTGCACCTCGGGCGGCGAAGGATGTCAGCATGGCAGGTTTGGCCGGGACGGTCGGAATGTTGGCCGAGGCCTGCGGAACCGGGGCCGTTCTCGACGTGGCATCCATACCGAAGCCCGACTGCGCATCCATGGGTGAATGGGTCACATGCTTTCCCGGGTTCGCGATGATCACCGCGGACCGTCCCGGCGCCCCACTCGCCGCGTCGGGACCAGCAGTATCCGCAGCATGCGGAGAACTCACCGACCATCCGGGCGTCGCACTGCGATGGCCCGACGGAATCACCACTCGCGCGGTCACGTCCACCGTGACCGGATTGGGAGAAGCATGAACGACGTGACCATCTCCGTGGCCGCAGCCGAGTTCGGCCGCGACATGGAACAGGGCTACCGCACCATAGCCGCACTGCTCGAGGAATCACGCAATCGAGGAAGCCAACTGCTCGTGCTCCCGGAGGCCTGCCTCGGCGGATACCTCCCCAGCCTCGGCGGCGGAGACGAATCCGAACCCGCGCGTCGGCGCCGGCTCGAAAGCCTGCCGCCTGCACTCGAACTCGACGGCCCCGAGCTGAAGCGCGTCGCCGACATGGCCGGTGACATGGTTGTGACGCTGGGGTTCTGTGAGAAGGCCGGTGATACGCGGTACAACGCTGCCGTAACGCTCCACGGCGACGGCATCCTCGGCTCGTACCGGAAGGTGCACCAGCCGCTCGGAGAAAACCTCTGCTACGACGCCGGTGACAGCTACGCAGCATTCGACACTCCGGTCGGACGAATGGGTATGCAGATCTGCTACGACAAGGGATTCCCCGAGGCTGCACGAGAACTCGCCCTCGACGGTGCAGAGATCATCACCTCCATCTCGGCGTGGCCGACCGCCCGCACGGCCACGGTGTCCAATATGGAGGACGACCGTTGGAAGCAACGGTTCGACATCTACGACCGAGCCCGCGCGCTGGAGAACCAGGTGATCTGGGTGGCCGCGAACCAGGCCGGCACCTTCGGCTCGTTGCGGTTCGTGTGCAGCGCGAAGATCGTCGGACCGGGTGGCGAGATTCTCGCGGGAACCGGAGTCGAACCCGGGCTCGCCACGGCGACCGTAGACGTGGCCGAACTCATCGGTGCCGCTCGCGGCGGCGGTATGTACAACCTGCGCGACCGTCGGCCATCGGTGTACCGCACCATCACGAAGGAGCCGGCCCATGCCTGAGATGAAGTTCGTCGTTCAGTGGCCCGATGGTCGCGAGCAGTCCTGCTACTCCCCGTCGCTGGTGATGCACGACTATCTCGAACCGGGAGCCGAGTACACCGTGGAAGACTTTCTCGCACGCGCCTCCACAGCGCTGACCGTGGCCAGTGACCGAGTGCTGGAGAAGTTCGGAATGCGTTGCACGTCAGCAGCGCAACAAATGGAAGAGATCGCCGCTACCGGCGCCGCCTTCCGCACCGGCGCAGTCCGGGTAGTGAGCATGTCGGGAGCTGAACTGTTATGACCGCCAATCACACCGTCATCGTGATCGGGGGCGGACAAGCGGGCCTGTCGATCAGTTGGCACCTCACTCAGCGCGGAGTCGAACACGTTGTGTTGGAACGTGACACGATTGCACACGAGTGGAAGGACTCTCGCTGGGACAACTTCACCCTGGTCACCCCGAACTGGCAGTGCTCGCTTCCGGGCTTTTCCTACGACGGCGACGACCCGGACGGGTTCATGAAACGCGACGAGGTCTACGAGTTCGTGTTGCGGTATGCGCAGAGCTTCGATGCGCCCGTGCGGGAGCATGTTTCGGTGCTCGCTGCTCGCCGCGGGCAACCCCGATTCGGCGATCCCGACGAGGCAGCTGGATTCGATCTCGACACGACCGCCGGGCCGATGCACGCCGAACACATCGTGGTGGCGATCGGGGGATATCACATTCCGACCATTCCTCGCTTCGCGGAGAAACTACCGCCGAGCATCACGCAGATCCACTCCTCGCAATACCGCGGTTCGCACCAGTTTCCGGATGGTGACGTGCTGGTGGTCGGCACCGGCCAATCCGGCGCACAGATCGCCGAGGACTTGCACGTGGATGGTCGAGGAGTGCACCTGGTTGCGGGAACTGCGCCGCGCGTGGCGCGGTTCTACCGTGGCCGTGACTGTGTCGCCTGGTTGCACGACATGGGGACCTATGATGTTCCCATCGAAAACCAACCCGGTGGCGTCGGCAAACGCGAGAACACCAACCACTACGTGACCGGTCGCGACGGTGGCCGAGACATCGACCTGCGCGCGTTCGCCACCGAGGGGATGCGCCTGTACGGGCGCCTGATGGGCGTCGACGACGGTACGTTGCGGTTCGCGCCGACTCTCGAAGCTTCCCTCGACTCGGCCGATGCCGTCGCGGAGTCGATCAAGGACAGCATCGACGCCTACATCGAACGCGAAGGTATCTCGGCACCTACCGAAGCGCGCTACGTTCCGGTGTGGCGGCCCGAGACGGAAACCACCGAACTCGATCTCGCCGACGCCGGAATCACCGCGGTGGTGTGGTCGGTCGGCTTCCGGACCGACTACTCGTGGCTCGAGGTCGGAGCCTTCGACGGCCAGGGACACCCGACGCACAATCGTGGTGTGACAGCGGTGCCCGGCCTGTACTTCCTGGGCTTGCCCTGGCAACACACCTGGGGTTCGGGGCGTTTCGCGTCCGTTGCCCGGGACGCGGAGTTCTTGGCCGATGCCATCGGGCTCGAGATCAGTGCGGCGCAGCCGGAAAGGTCTACGGTATAGGACTGTGGCTGTGGTTCGGATAGGTGCGCTCGCCGCGCATTTCGGTCGAGACGTCGACCGCGCGGTACTCAAGATCACGACGATCATCGAGGGTGCGAAGCGGGACGGTATCGACCTGCTCGTGCTGCCCGACGCGTCGCTGGGTGGGTACATCGACAGTTTGCGGAACCCCGATGTTTCGGAGCTGCCTCCGACTCTCGACGTGGATGGCCCGGAGATCACTGCGATCCGGCTCGCCGCAGGTGCGATGACCGTATGCATCGGATACACCGAACTGTCGAACGGGCTGCGCTACAACGCGGCTGCCTGCGTCACCGGTGACGGTGTGTTGGGTAGTCACCGGAAGGTCCACCAGCCGCTGGGGGAATCTCTGGCCTACGCCGCCGGTGACCGGTTCGATGCCTTCGACACTCCGGTGGGCCGCATGGGGATGTTGATCGACTACGACAAGACCTTCCCCGAATCCGCACGCACGTTGGCGCTGGACGGCGCGCGTGTCATCGCCGCGTTGTCGGCGTGGCCCGCGAGTATCACCGATCGCGCGTCCAGCCTGCCGAACGATCGTCAGTCGAGACTGTTCGACCTGTACGACGCAGCTCGTGCCGCGGAGAATCAGGTGGTCCTCGTCTCGTCCAACCAGACCGGCACCATGGGTTCACTTCGATTCCTGGGCCAGGCGAAGATCGTCGGTCCGGGTGGAGATGTGCTGGCGAAGACATGGTCCAAAGGCGGTCTGGCCGTGTGCGACATCGACATCGACGCCGAGGTCGACCGCGCCAGGCGGGTCCTGTACCACTTGCAGGAGCGTCGGGTGGACAGCTACCCGAACCTGCTGGAGAAGGAACTGCAATGACCGTGGAGTCGCTGCACGTTGCCCTGCTGACGTATTCGTCGAAGCCGCGTGGTGGGGTGGTGCATACCCTGCATCTGGCGGAGGCGCTGGCACGCGCTGGTGCCGAGGTCACGGTGTTCTCGCTCGGTCGGGGTGGGGACGATGCGTTCTTCCGTCCGGTGGATGACGCGGTGACGGTGGAGATGGTGCCGTTCGAGTCGCGGGTGGACGAGAGCGTGGGCGAGCGGATCGTTCGATCCATAGATGTTCTGGGCGAGGCGTTCTCGCGAGCTGGTCGTTTCGACATCGTCCACGCCCAGGATTGCATCTCGGCGAATGCGGTCGGCAGGTGCATCCGAACGATTCACCACCTCGACGAGTTCACGACGCCGGAGCTCGCGGTCTGCCACGAGCGCGCCGTCACCGAGCCCTATGCTCGGATCTGCGTCTCGGCAGCGGTGGCGGAGGAGGTTTGTCGAGGGTGGGGTCTGAATCCGACCGTCATCCCCAACGGCGTCGAGTCGGCGCGTTTCGAGGCTGCTTCCGTGGGCGGTGGTGACCGATGGCGCCGGAAGTTCGGACAGTACGTGCTGGCTGTCGGCGGTATCGAGCCACGCAAAGGTTCGATCGATCTGCTCGAGGCGTTCGCGTTGCTGAACACGCCGGAGCTGGCGTTGGTCTTCGCGGGTGGAGAGACTCTGTTCGACTACCGTGACTATCGGTGTCAGTTCGACAGGCGCGCAGCAGAACTCGGCATCGAACCGATCGTGCTCGGAACGGTCGACAATGACGATCTACCGTTCCTGCTGGCGCAGGCGTCGGTGCTGCCGTTCTTCTCGACCAAGGAAGGCTTCGGGCTCGCGGCGATGGAGGCGCTCGCTGCCGGGACGCCCGTGGTCGCGCGCGATCTGCCTGTGCTCCGTGAGGTCTTCGGCGAGACGGTCGCCTATGCAGCCGACCATGTAGGCATGTCGCGGAGCTTGGCGGCCGCCCTGGATCGGCGACACGACGGCGCCGCCGGCCGTGCGCTGGCGCGGAGTCTCACCTGGGACGCAGCCGCACAGCGCCACTTGGAGTTCTACCGTTCCGTGGGCTGATCCCGCTGGCGATGGTCCTTGTTGCGGCGCAGGGCATGCGGTCTGAGTTTGTGGAACCCTCTAACTCGCATCGAACGTAGCGCTTTGAGGTAGAACTCGGAGTCGTCCTCCAGCGCCTCGGCCATGGTGCTGTCCATCAGTATTGTTCCCGGATACGCCGAACTGGTCAGCCTCGCAGCCATATTGACCACCGATCCGTACAGGTCGCCGTATCGAGCGAGGACTGGACCCCAGGCGAGACCCACGCGGAGCTCGGGCATGTCCTCCTTGGCGGCGAACGCGTCCTGCAGGTCCAAGGCGATGTGGGCGGCATCCTCGGGGGTCTGGGCGCTGAACATCACCTCGTCGCCCACGTTCTTGATGATCGATCCACGGCCACGAGCGATGATGTCCGATGCCGCCGACTCGAATTCTTCGAGGAGGGCGGTGAGTTCCTCGATTGCCAATCTGCGAGTGAGGCTCGTATAACCGACCATGTCCGCGAAACCGACGGCCAGCGTGGGACTGGTGGTTTCCTCGTTCGGGTCGGCAATGGAACGGCCTGCCGTTGCGGCGAGGTGCCTGCGCCAAGTGTACGACTGCAGCGCTTCGAGCGTCGGGACGGTTTGTGCGGCAATGGCTCTGGCATCACGTCGAATGGATTCGAGGTCTGCGCCCTCGGCGCCCTCGCTCACTCGGTCGTGAATGTGAGTGTTGACGACCCCGACCTGCCACTCGGTCAGCCGCGACATCGTCTGCCCGAGAGTTCGGGCGATCGCGACCTCCATCTCCGGTCTGATCACGTTCTGCTCGGTGAGGCCGGTGATCATCCTCAGGGCATCGAGATCGGCGTCGGTGTAGGCGAGCGCATCGGGGTCGGTATTGATCGGGAAGCCCATGGCGATCCAAAGTTGCTGCACTCGTTCGCGTGCCAACCCTGATTTGGCCACGATCTCCGCACGGGTGTACTTGGGCCGTCCACCGAGGAGGTTGCTCTCGATCTCGGCTTGTACGACAGAGCTGATGTCGTGCTCAGGCATGTCCCAACGTTCTGTCGAAGAATGATCTGACGTCGTCGATGTAGTTGTCGATCTTCTCTGGCACCCAGTCTGCAGTGGAGATGGGTTCACCGACGGTGACCTTGACGGTACCGGAATGCGCGATGAAGTCTCTTTTCCACATTACGTCGCCGGCGTTGTGAATGACGATGGGCACGATCGGTACCCCCGCCTGCATCGCCAGGTGGAAGCCGCCCTTCTTGAACCGGCCGAGTCGCGAGGTCGGCATCCGCGTGCCCTCGGGGGCGATCGCGACCGAAATGCCCGAGTGCAGCTTCTCGATCGCGGGGCGCAGCGCTTCTCGAGCCTGCGCGGGATCGCCTCGGTCGATATAGGCGACGTCGAAGATCTTCCCGAGGAGGGCGAACCGAGGGTCGTGTTCGAGTTCGCGCTTGGCGACGGCGGTGATGTCACGTCGCAGAATCGAGGCGACGATGACGGAATCCGCGCTGCTCTGGTGGTTGAACATGAAGACGGCAGGCCGCGCGGACCACGCGTTCTCGGTCCCTGTCACGTCCAGATCGATGCCGGCGATCGTCAGGGCGATGTCCGGGGCGATGGAGGAGGTGATGTTGGCGCCCGTTCGGCGGCTGCGGGTCAGCAGCCCGAGCCCGAGGCCGAATCCGGCGCTGGCGAGGACGGAGCCGAGCGCAGCCGTGCTGCGCACCGCCGAGGTGATGTCGGTGCCGCGCTTGGGCCGCTCGAGCTGCAGTGTCTGCCAGCCCACCTTGGCGGCGTGGCGGGAGAGTGCATCGTCGGGATTGACTGCAAGGGGGTGCCCGACGGATTCGAGGAGGGGCACGTCCTCGCCGCCGTTGGAATAGCCGAAGCAGACGGCCAGGTCGAGACCTTCGCGGTCGGCGTAGTCGATGACGGCCTGGGCCTTGCGCGGGCCCCACAGTGAGCTGCCGACGAGTTCACCGGTGAGCACACCTTCGACGACCACCGGTGTGGTGCAAAGCAAGTCGTCGAACATCAGGTCTTCCTGCGCCGGGATCGCCTGGTACGGGGTGGCCGAGGTCGCAATCACGAGTCGGTGACCGGCGCGGCGGTGGGCTTCGACGAGGATGCGTGCCTGCGGGTAGATCATCGACGCGATCTCGTTGCGGAAGAGGGTGTAGGCCTGATCCATCAGATCGGATTCGAGGCGCCCCTCCAATCCCCTGACGGCTTTGCCCATCAAGTTGTCGACGGGTGAATTTCGCATGCGCATCTCGACCACGGCGCTGGAGATCTCCCACAGCTCTCGGACCGTCACATCGAGCGTCTTGAGCCGTTCGAGAAAGACGGCTTTGGCGGAGAACCCATCGATGAGTGTGCCGTCGAAGTCGAAGAATGCAGTGATGTCCGGTCCGGTGGGTGCGGCTGCGATCGCATCCAGTTGGTGTTGCAGGTCGATCATCAGGCGTCGTCCTCGTGATCGTCGTTGCTGGTTGCCTTGCTGGGCACGGTCAGCGGGTCCACCTCGTCGAGCATGCAGTGTGCCATGTCGCGAATCAGTCTTGCCTTCCTCGCCCACTCGTTGATCTCCTGGGCGAAGTCGCGGCGGCGCTGCGCGAGATTGTCACTACTCGGATCGACGAGGTTTCGATTCTCGGCCAATTGCAGTGCAGTGTCGAATAATTCGCCCGAGATGGACTCGCTGTGGTCCAGTTGCTGACGGAGGCGTCTGGCTTGCGCGGCGCCGAGGCACTGCGCGACGAACGCAGGTTTGTCGAAAGGTGAGTCCACCGGCTGCATCATCAGCTGGTCGGCCACCACCTGGTACGCCTCCAGAATCGGTTGCAGAACGCGGTGCGCGAGATGCAGGTCCTGTGACTGTAGCTGCCGGGTGGCGTATTCGGGGTCGGCGAGATTGGTGCGCCAATCGGGATCGATCAGGGAGAACTCGTCCTCGAGCCGGCTACCGAAGTCGTTCTTGTCACCGAAGAAGAACTCGAATTTGAGCAGGTCACGGAGCTGGAGTGCGGACTGCCACATGGACTCCGGGGTGGACTCCGCGCTCTGGTCGCGATGGGGCAGTACGACGAGTTCGCCGATCGCACGCATGACGAAGTAGTGGATGGCGCTGTTGCGGAAGAACGCCGCCACCAGATGCTTGTCCTGGGCGAGGTAGAAGACCGGTTCGGGTCCCTCGTCGAAACGCTTGACGACGCCTGCATTGACCTGGGCGATCACAGCGGAGCGCACGACGTCGACCTCGCTGATGTCGCAACCGCCCGCCGTAGGCAACCCACGCTTGTTGATGTAGCGCGCCAGTGGGGAGATGATCGCCCACATCTCGTGCACGTTCAGGGCGCGGTCCTCGATACCGAGCAGCGCCATCGTGACGAGGGCGGCGGGGGTGACCGGGGTGGTGTTGTTGATGGCGTGCGCGACGGTGATCGCGATCTTCTGCACTGCAACCCGCTTGTCGGGATTGTCCTCGACGACCGACTTGACGGAGATCGGTTCACCGAATGTGAGGAAGACATTTCCGCGAAGCTTGCCCTGCGCGCGAATGTAGCCGATGAGCATCCGAATGCCCTCGGCCTGTTTCTGCGCGCCGTGCGACTCCGCGGCCATGGCGCCGACCTCGTGCAGGCGGTCGTAGGTGATGGACGTCGGGACGAGATATACGTCCTCGGCGTCGCTGTTCTCCAACGCGTCGACGAGGTACGACAGCAGTCCGAAACGCGGGGGGCGCAGCTTGCCGGTGCGACTGCGGCCGCCCTCGATGTACCACTCCAGGTTGAAGCGCTTGCTGAGCAGGAAGCTCATGTACTGCCGCAGCGTCCACTTGTAGATCTCGTCCGAGAACTTGCGTTGGATCAGCACCACGCCGCTGCGTTTGGCGATGGGGCCGAGCGGCCAGAAGCCGACGTTGATTCCGCCCATCACATGGTTGAGAGGGAGGCCCTCGGTCAACAGCGCAGGCCGCAGCACCAGCGGGTCCAGATAGGAACGGTGATTGGGCAGGAACACCAGCGGATAGTTCTTGTTGAGTTCGCGAACCTTCTGCAGCTGGGTTCGATCGACGTCGACGTGGTAGGCGCGAGAGAAGTAGGCGCCGAGCGTGCCCCACATCTCGACGGCGCGGCGCGTCTCGGTGGCGACCATTTCGTGCAGGATCCCGTGCACGCGACGCTCGACCTCGGGTACGTCCTCGCCGACCTGCTCGGCGAGTTCCGCCATACCGTCGCGAAATTTCTTCTGATCCGTCATGTCCTCGACGACGAAGCGAGGAATCTTGTACTCGGACCCGATCACGTCGCGTTCTGCGCGATCGAGCGCCAAGCTCGCCTGCCGGTGAATGAACGAGGAAAGGGAGTTGGCCCCGGCGCGATCGAACCGACTCTCGAGGTCGCGGAGTGTGGCCGGTTCGCCGACGAGGACCGCCGAGTGCTCGGGATCGTCGTTCTGGACCCACCGTTGCCACGCTTTCGTCGGCATCGAGTTGCCGCGCGGCGCGAGCAAGCGCCGCACGATGCCGCCGCGCTTGCGCTGAGTGAGCGTCACCCGCAGCGGAATCAGCAGCGGATCCTCGGCGAGACCGCGGACATGATCGGCGAGTTGAAGCGAGGCTTCACCGGAGAGCACAACGGACGGTGGTCGTAGCTCACCGTCGGGTGTCGTCGCATCGATCCATTGGTTCAGTGCCTGCACTTCGAGGGTCGACGCAGCGTCGAGCAAATACACCTGCTGTCCGTTGTCCGTGGTCTGCGCATTCGAATCGACGTGATACATCGAGCCCTCCCGTTCACGTACCCGTCCGACAGGCACGGGAGTCAGGCTACTTGTGCAGCACGACCGATATACGAGTTTCACATCCGTTATCCCACACCGATCGGGTTGCGCGAGAGACCGATGTGGGACAGTATTCGCAAATACTTTCGACCAGAAGGCTGCCACGATGCCACCGCGTAGACGTTCGACGCCAACAGGCTCTCTCACGCCCGAGAATCTCGAGTCACTGGCCCACGCCCTTGCCGAGGGCAAACGCGCCACGGTCTATCTCATCGAGCCGACGCCGAGCCTCGCGCTGCCCGAGGGCACGTCGGCGAAGGTGGTCTCGATCGACGGAAACACCGTCACCATCAGGCCCAAGGGCGTCGACGACGAACTACCTTTCGAAGCCGACGAACTCCGGATCACCCGGAACCCGCCGGCCAGCCCGGCCAAGCCATCTGCAGCCAAGCCTGCCGCATCTAAGCCGGCCTCCAGGCCTGCCGCCAAGGTGGCCCCGAGGGTTGCATCACCTACGCCTACGCCTACGCCTTCGCCTACCGCACCTGCGCCTGCCGCCCCTGCCGTTGTCACGCCCTCGCCCGCCCCGAAGCCTGCGGCGAGGAAGGCGCGGAAAGGCCCAGACAGTGTCAGCGTCACCATTCACGCCGGAGTGGACAACGACTGGTCCGTGACGGTCACACACGGCGCTCGGCGCCCTGGAAAGGCCCAGCCCGTGTCTCCGGAGTCGGTCTCGCGTGCGGTGAAAGAACTCGGCGACGATTCCGCTGTTCAGGCGGTCGAGGCAGTCATCACGCACGCGCGGGAGGAAGCGTCGCAGCGCGTTGCGGAGTTGAGGCGTCAACTCGAAGAGGCGCAGTCCATGCTCGCTGCGCTCGACGGCGAGAATCCCTGAGTGAAGCACTTAGCCTAGGTACTCGTCCATTGGTGCAACTTGTTGCTAGGGTTCTGCGGACACCGCTGGAGAGGGATTAAATGTTGAAGAAGTTCATGACCGTCGTCGTCGCGGCAGCCGCTGTTGCTGCAAGCTTCGGCGTCGGCACCGCATCCGCTGCGGCTCCGGCGGTACTGGGGGGTGGCTCCGGCATCATCGTCGGCAACGCCTCGGAGTGCACGCTGACCACGATCGGCAACGATCGCGCGGGGCGCCTCATCGGGATTACCGCAGGCCACTGCGGTGGCGCGGGCGCGACGATCGTGCCCGAGTACGACCCCTCGGCCGGTGTCGTCGGACGCATCGCGTTCTCGAACCCGGAATACGACTATGCGGTTATCGAGTTCGACCGCGCCAAGGTCATCCCGGTCAACCGGATCGGCAACGTCTCGATCACCCAGCTCGGCCCCCCGGCCCTGTTCCCGAACATCGTCTGCAAGGAAGGCCGCACCACCGGAAACACGTGCGGCGTCGCGTACGGCGATGTTCTGCAGTCGCAGGAGACCTGGTCGCAACTGTGCGTCGTCGAGGGTGACTCGGGCAGCCCGGTCGTCGTCGGCACCACACTCGTCGGCATGGTCAACGCGTACCTCGGTGTCGCATGCTTCGGCCCCCAGGTGGGCACCAATATCGATGCCATCCTGCGCCATATCGATAACGGCAATGCCGTCGGAGCAGGTTTCACCCCGATAGCTTGATCGCCCCAGCTTGATCGCTCAGCAAGGGCGAGAAGAATGCCATCGTGTCGGATCACCGACACGGTGGCATTTTTCTCTGCATAGACGCCCCGACTCCCCTCGATCACAGTGTTATCGACAATCATTCGTGACGGGCCTCGAGCGCATCCGCCCCAGATGTAACTGCCGCCACATCGGTTTGCGCACCTTAGTTCAATGTTCCTAGGCTGCACAGCATTGTGCTCGGTGTGTCGTACTGCTCGCTTCGCGTGTCAGTTGCACTGCGCCATAGGGGGGAACACACATGACATTGCTCGCGATGACGCCTGTCCAAGAGATGGAGAGGCCGTACAAGAAACGTTGGGCCGCACTGGGGGTGCTGTGCCTGAGCCTGCTGGTCGTCGTCATGGCCAACACGTCACTACTCGTTGCTGCGCCGGCCATGACGATGGATCTGGCGCTCTCCAGCAGTGACTTGCAGTGGGTGATAGACGGATACACCGTTCCGTACGCGGCATTGATGCTGCTGTTCGGCGTGATCGGCGATCGGTACAGTCGCCGTGGAGCACTGATCATCGGCTTGCTGATCTTCACAGCCGGTTCGATCGCCGGCGCCCTCACCGACGTCACTCTCGGGGTGATTCTGGCGCGCATCGTGATGGGCGTCGCCGCCGCGATCGTCATGCCGGCGACACTGTCGCTCCTGGTCGCGACCTTCCCCAAGCGTGAGCGCGCCACCGCAGTCACCATCTGGGTTGCCACCTCGGGTCTGGCGATCGCGATGGGCCCGTTGCTCGCGGGATGGCTGCTCGAAAGCTACTGGTGGGGTTCGAGTTTCCTCATCAACGTGCCCATCACGCTCTTCGCTATCGGCGCCGCCATTGCGCTGGTACCGCCGTCGCGGGCCGTCGATCCCGGACCTATCGATTGGCTCGGTGGCCTGCTGTCGGTGCTGACCGTCTCGTCAGCCGTATACGCGATCATCGAGGGAATGCACTCCGGCTGGGGGATCGCGCCGACGTACTTCGCCGTCGTGGGACTGCTGAGCGGTGCAGCTTTCGTTGCCTGGGAACTCCGCCACCCCAACCCGCTGCTGGACGTTCGATCCTTCCGCTCCCGCGCGCTCAGTGGAGCCGTGTTGGCGGTGCTGCTGTTCTTCCTCGTCACCTTCGGCGCCATTTATTATGTCGCGCAATACCTTCAGTTCGTGCTGAGTTTCGGGCCCGTATCCACCGGCGTGCATCTGCTGCCCCTCGCGGTCGCGGTGTTCGTGGGATCCGGCATCACCCAGTGGCTGACGCCGAAACTGGGCATGAGGTATACCGTCACTGCCGGCATGGTGGTGGGCACCCTCGCGATGGTCTCTATGCTCGGAATCGAAACCGGTGCAGGCTATTCGGACTTCCTTCCGGTGTTGACCCTCCTCGGTCTGGGCATCGGTCTCAGCGTGTCCCCGTGCACCGACGCGATCATGGCCGAGTTTCCCGACAACAAACTCGGCGTCGCCGGCGGACTCAACGACACCGCACTCGAACTGGGTGGATCACTCGGAATCGCCATACTCGGCTCGGTTCTCGCAACCTCTTACCGCAACGGAATCGCCGAGTTCCTCACCGGCTTCCCCGGCAGAGGGCCAGGAGGCGAGCCGACCGAGCAAGCGGCACAGGCCATCGAAGCATCCGGGGATTCGGTGGCGGGAGCCGTCATCGTCGCGGACATCTTGCGCGAGAACCCCTTTCTCACCGGCTACGCGGACAACCTGCAGCTCAACGCGATCAGCTCCTTCGTCGGTGCCGTCGTTGAGACATCGCTGATTGCAGCCGTCGTATTCGGCGTGGGTGCGGTGATCGTCGCGCTCATGTTGCCGCCGGCGTTCGATCGTGCTGTGTTCGATTCAGCTGCAGCGCGTGAGGTCGAAGAGCTCGAACGTCTGATGGAACGACCGGCGGCAGCTCAATCGAGCACTTCGACCTCGTCGCAGGACAGGCTGAACATCTATCAGTTCGCCGATTCCGCCCATCCCATACACACTCGCCTACACACCGAACTCGAGGAGCGGTCGAGCCCGGCGTGGGCGATGCCCCTGTAGTGATGACCCTGTAGTGATGCCTCTGTAGTGATGAACCTGTGGCGATTCCCGCTAAGCGAGCACTGCACCGCTCGACGCCGAGCCGACGAGCTTGGCGTACTTCGCGAGAACGCCGCGGGTGTAGCGGGGCGGTAGG
The DNA here is from genome assembly GCF_020889545.1 of Rhodococcus sp. I2R. Taxonomy (NCBI): domain Bacteria; kingdom Bacillati; phylum Actinomycetota; class Actinomycetes; order Mycobacteriales; family Nocardiaceae; genus Rhodococcus; species Rhodococcus sp. I2R. The sequence continues at coordinate 117,585 of NZ_JAHUTG010000007.1, read as the reverse complement.
GGCGCCCAGCCTTCGCGGCGGGATTCGAGTTCGGATTCGTCGACCAGCAGGTCGAGGGTGCCCTTTCCGACGTCCAAGCGAATCTGGTCGCCGTCCCGAACGAAAGCGATGGGACCGCCGTCGACGGCCTCGGGGGCGACGTGACCGACACACAGGCCGGTGGTGCCGCCGGAGAAGCGCCCATCGGTGAGAAGCAGGACGTCCTTGCCGAGACCGGCGCCCTTGATCGCACCCGTGATGGCCAACATCTCGCGCATACCCGGACCGCCCTTGGGGCCCTCGTAGCGGATGACGACGACGTCGCCTTCGGTGATGGTGCCGTCCTCGAGCGCATCCATTGCGGCGCGCTCGCGCTCGAAAACCCTTGCCGTACCGACGAAGACGTCGGAATCGAAACCGGCGGACTTGACCACCGCACCGCCCGGGGCCAGCGAACCTTTCAGGATCGTGATGCCGCCGGTGGGGTGGATGGGCTCGTTCATCGCACGAAGCACCTTGCCGTCGGGATCGGGCGGTGCGATGTGCGCGAGATTCTCCGCGACTGTCTTGCCGGTGACGGTGAGGCAGTCGCCGTGCATGAGGCCGGCGTCGAGCAGCGCCTTCATCACGACGGGGACTCCGCCGATCGCGTCGACGTCGGTCATGACGTGCTTGCCGAACGGCTTGACGTCCGCGAGGTGTGGGACCTTGGAACCGACCCGGGTGAAGTCGTCGAGAGTCAGTTCCACCTCGGCCTCGTGGGCAATGGCCAGCAGGTGCAGCACCGCGTTGGTCGACCCGCCGAATGCCATGACGACCGCGATGGCGTTCTCGAACGCCTCCTTCGTCATGATGTCGCGGGCGGTGATGCCGCGGCGCAGCATCTCGACGACCGCTTCACCGCTGGCGTGAGCGAACTGATCACGCCGCCGGTCGGGAGCTGGTGGAGAAGCGCTGCCGGGCAACGACATTCCCAATGCCTCTGCAGCGCTGGCCATCGTATTGGCGGTGTACATCCCGCCGCAGGCGCCTTCGCCGGGGCAGATGGCGCGTTCGATGGTGTCGACGTCGGCACGCGACATCAACCCGCGCGAACACGCGCCGACGGCCTCGAAGGCGTCGATGATGGTGACCTGGTGTTCGGAACCGTCGGACAGGGTCGCGAATCCCGGCAGCGTGGAGCCCGCGTAGAGAAAGACGCTCGCGAGGTTCAGTCTTGCTGCGGCCATGAGCATTCCGGGCAGCGATTTGTCGCAGCCGGCAAGAAGCACAGATCCGTCGAGGCGCTCGGCACTGACCACGGTTTCGACGCTGTCGGCAATGACCTCACGGGAGACCAGCGAGAAGTGCATGCCCTCGTGACCCATCGAAATGCCGTCGGAGACGGAGATGGTGCCGAATTCGAGGGGGAAGCCACCTGCGGCGTGCACGCCCACTTTCACGGCTTTGGCAAGCCGCTCCAGGGAGAGGTTGCACGGGGTGATCTCGTTCCACGACGATGCGACACCGATCTGGGACTTGCCCCAATCGTCATCACCCATCCCGACCGCACGCAGCATGCCGCGGGCGGCGGTCTTCTCCAAGCCGTCGGTGACGTCGCGGCTCCTCGGCTTGACGTCCGGCGATTCGTTCTCGGTCGACATGACACTCCTGACCTGTGCACGGATATGGGCTGTATCCTTCGGTCAGCCTAATCGCCACCGTGCGGCGTCCGCGCCGGGGACGATGTATCGACGTGCGGACTACAGCTCCTCGAAGCAGACGATGAAGTTGCGCTCGGGGTAGCGGAACCCGCCGGTCGCTGGATCGGGGCATCGCTCGACGTCGATGGTATCGGCCAGGATGTCGGTTATCAGATACGAATCGGTCGAAGGCTCGGCGGCTGAGGCGTCGCGGCATTCGATGCGCTGTGGATCCTCCGATCCCAGATCGATACACCCTCCTACCACCCAGTCGACGTCGAGGCAGAGCGCGCCCTGCTCGATCCCACCGAACGTTTCGTAGTACGACTGGTCGATATCGGTGGGGCATTCTTCCTGTGAGGGTGCTTTCGCGATCACTACGAAGTTCGACTCCGCACTGCCGCATTCGGCATTGTCGATGGTCGCGTTCGCCTGGGTGCCGCCCAACCGAACACAGTCGCCGATCTCGACATCGATATCGACGTCGCCGCCGAGATCCTCACCTTCGCGGGCGGGGTCCTGGCTGGGGGTGCTCGGCTCGCTCGTACTCTGCTGCGACGAGGCGACGGGATCCTGCTCCGGAATCGCGGTCGGGGTGATGTCCGTTCCGCACCCCGCAACGATCATTGCAGCGCAGGCGATGACGGCCAGCGCTGCCGAGCGCGGCCTTGCGAAATTGGGAGCCATCACGGTTGTTCCTTCGATGTCTGGTCTCGGATCGGAAGAGATTCGAAAATACCCGGTGCGATCGACGGGTGCACGAGCAAGACAGTTTTCCATCCGACCAGCGATGAAACACAGAGCAGATGAGGCACTATGGGTGCTGTGGACCTACCCATCGAGTGGCCAGTCGCGCCGATGCTCGCCAAGGCGGCCAAAACCGTGCCCGAGCAGCCGGGCGACGGCCCGCCGGTGTGGTTGTACGAGCCGAAGTGGGACGGTTTCCGTGCCATCGTCTTCCGCGACGGCGACGAGGTGCGGCTGGGGTCGCGTGGCGGGAAGGACCTCGCGCGGTACTTTCCCGAGTTGGTCGAGGCCATACGTCGCGAGTTACCGGAGCGCGTCGTCGTCGACGGCGAGATCGTCGTTCCGCGCGAGATCGACGGACGCACTCGGCTCGACTGGGATGCGCTGTCCGAGCGCATCCATCCCGCCGATTCACGTGTGCAGATGCTGGCGGAGAAGACTCCGTCGATGTTCGTCGGTTTCGATCTGCTCATGCATTCGGGCACCGATTTCATGAACGAGCCGTTCGCTGCTCGCAGAGCGAAGCTGCTCGAGGTGATGGTCGGCGGTGATCGGTGCCAGATCACCAGTACTACCGACGACACCGCCACCGCCCAGGATTGGTTTCAGCGCTTCGAAGGCGCCGGCCTCGACGGCGTCATCGCCAAGAAGCTGGACAGCGTGTACCTATCGAACAAGCGTGAAATGGTCAAGATCAAACACGCCCGCACGGCCGACTGCGCGCTCATCGGCTATCGAGTGCACAAGTCCGGCAACGGAATCGGTTCGCTCCTCCTCGGCTTGTACGACGGAGATCAGCTCCGAATGATCGGTGGCGCCTCGGCGTTCACGGACAAGCGACGCGTAGAGATCCTCGAGGAACTGCAACCCCTTCGTATCGGCGAGGATGTCGTCTCCGACGCCGAGGCCAACCGATGGACCTCGAACAAAGATCGCAGCTGGGTGCCGCTGCGCGTCGAACGCGTCGTCGAGGTCGCGTACGACCAGATGGAAGGGCAACGGCTTCGGCACGCCGCGCGGTTCCTGCGTTGGCGCCCCGATCGCGACCCGAAGAGCTGTACCTACGATCAGCTGGAGGTCCCGGTCGACTACGACGTCGCCGACGTGCTCGCCGGGGGCCCCGACAGCCCCGCCGGGGAGTCCTGATGGCAACGAAGACTCCGCCCGCATTCGTCGAAGCAGGTGGCCGTGAAGTGCGGGTATCGAGCCCGGACCGCGTCATCTACGAGGCCACCGAGCGCACTCCGCCCATCACGAAGCTGCAGGTGTGCGAGTACTTCGCCGCGGTCGGCGAGCCACTCGTGCGTGCCATCGGAGAGCGTCCGACCGCCATGGAGCGCTGGCCGGACGGCTACCGCGAAGGAATGCGGCTTGCCACCGGACCGCAGGATCGTGAGGGCGACGGCTTCTATCAGAAGAGGCTCCCCAAGGGTGCCCCCGACTGGATCGAAACGGTGAAGATCGCGTTCCCGTCCGGCCGCGGAGCCGACGAACTGTGCCCGAGCGAAGCCGCCGCGCTGGTGTGGGCAGCTCAGATGGGCACGTTGACATTCCATCCGTGGCCCGTGCGGCGACCGGATGTCGACCACCCCGACGAGCTTCGACTCGACCTCGATCCGCAACCCGGCACCACGTTCGCCGATACGCAACGGGTGGCGGACGTGACACGTGAACTGCTCGAGGAACTGGGGCTGCGGGGTTACCCCAAGACGAGCGGCAACCGGGGCATTCACATCTATGTCCGCATCCGTCCCGAGTACACCTTCGAGCAGGTACGACACGCGGCCATCGGACTCGGCCGCGAACTCGAACGCCGCGACGAGGGCGTGACCACCAACTGGTGGAAAGAGGAGCGCGGCGAGCGAATCTTCATCGACTACAACCAGAACAACCGAGACCGAACCATCGCCAGTGCCTGGAGCCTGCGCGCGCGGCCGGGCGCACCGGTGAGTACGCCGATGACATGGGCGCAGCTCGCCGAGGTGACCGACCCGCGGGAGTTCAATCTCGTCACCGTCCTCGACCGACTCGCCGACGGTGATCCCTGGGAGGACATGGACGCGCAGGCGTACTCGCTCGACCCACTCCTCGAGCTGTGGGAATCGTTGCCCGGTGGCGAACTCAACTTTCCGCCCGACTATCCCAAGATGCCCGGCGAGCCGCCCCGTGTGCAACCGTCGAAGAAGGTGGCCGAACACTGGGACGCCCAGGGCAACCGAATCGAGTAGTTCAGGCCTGCTCCAACGCCCGAATCAGCGAGGCGGCGTCGTACGGTCCGGTGTGCCGAACCAAGTTGGTGTCGCCGCGGCCGAGGTAGAAGGTAGGGGTTCCCTCGACGTCACTGCTGTTTGCGTCCAACTCTTCGTCCTCCACTCGGTTGACGTAGTCGCCGGTGCGGAGGTCATCGTCGAACTTGTCGATGTCGAGATCCAATTCGACTGCGTACCTGTCGATATTGTCCGGTTCCAGGGCGTCACTGTGCGCGAACAGTATGTCGGCCATCTCCCAGAACTTGCCCTGAGCAGCTGCAGCCTCGCTGGCCTGCGCAGCGTGACGCGCATGCGGGTGGTAGTCGTCGAGCGGAAGATGCCGAGAAACGCTGCATCGGTGACACCACGGGTGTCATCGCCGGCGTCGATGTCGAGGGGGCCATCACGTGGTTCCTGGGAACGATCGAGCTCCTGGGGACAGCTGCGTGCTCATCGGTGTGAAGATCCCCTCGATCGTGGTCGTGGTGTCGATCATTCGTTTCTGTTAGCTATTCGCTGCTATGGGTACAGAGCTACCGTCATATTCGCAACAGGGCATTTGATGCACGGAGGTCAGCCTCCGAGCCGACGTGCCATCGTCGGAAAAAACGAAAGTCGGGATCATGCGTGACTTGATCTGCCGCAAGTGCGGTCAGAAGTTGTCGTTCGAGAATTCGCTGTGCCTCAGTTGTCACAGCGCCTTGGGCTTTCACCTGCCGTCGCGATCGCTGCTGGTATTGCCCGACCGCGCCGATCACGGAGCAGCCGAGGTCGACATCGACGGCACGACATGGAGGACGTGCGCCAACCTGCATATCGCCCGGTGCAATTGGTTGGTGAACACGACCGATGCCGAAGAGCTCTGCTCCTCGTGCAAGCTCACGCGCATCCGGCCCGCCGACGACGACCTCGACGCGATGGCGGCCTACGCCGAAGCCGAAACCAACAAGCGGCGCGTGGTCCTCGAACTGACCGAGCTCGGCCTGCCGATCGTCGGCCGTGACCAGGACCCGCAAACCGGTCTGGCATTCGACCTGCTCTCGAGCGCCGATGAGCAGGTGTTGACAGGGCATGCCGACGGGCTCATCACGCTCGACCTGGCCGAGGGTGACGACGTCCACCGCGAACAGCTTCGCGTGTCGATGTCCGAGCCGTACCGCACTCTCGTCGGGCATTTCCGTCACGAGATCGGCCACTACTACCAGATGGTGCTGGTCGGTGCCGGTGAACATCGCGCACGGTTCGAGGAACTCTTCGGCGACCCGGACACCGACTACCAGGGCGCGCTCGACCGGCACTACAAGGAGGGCGCACCGGAGAACTGGGAAGACGACTACGTCTCCTCGTACGCGACGATGCATCCTGCGGAGGACTGGGCCGAGACCTTCGCGCACTACCTGCACATTCGCGACACACTCGACACCGCTGCCGCGTTCGGCATGGCACAGGCCGGATCGACGCTGGACAGTCCGCTTCCGGGCGACGTCGGGTTCGACCAGATCATCGAATGGTGGTTGCCTCTGTCCTGGGCGCTCAATCAGATCAATCGATCGATGGGCCATCAGGATCTGTACCCGTTCGTGCTTCCTCCGACAGTGATGGACAAGATGCGATTCGTTCATCGATTGATCGCACCCAGCACGCTCTGATCCTCGAGTCGCCGGTCCGTTCTGGCCACGCTCACAATGGAGGTATTGTCGTGGTTCGAGCTGTCCTTTCGGCACAGCGTGCGGAGGTGGTTCCCATCAGTGACCGAACAGTCGACGATCGAACGCGTGATCAGGCACTCGCTGAACGGAGAATCAGGGCCGAGGCTCCGCCGCCCGTAATCTCGCAGGCCAGGCAACCCGATGCCGACCTGAGTCAGCGGATGGCTGCGGTTGCCCGCGAACTGCGCCGCGCACACAGCGATCTCGATGCCACCCTCGCCGCCATCACCGAGTCCGCCGTATTGAACGTGGCCGCAGCCGAGGACGCCAGCATCACCACGGTGCTGCAGGGCAAGTACGTGCACAGCGCGGCCGCAGCCGGTGACCTCGGTGCCAAGTGCGACGCCATCCAGGGGCAGCTCGGTGAGGGTCCGTGCCTGGAATCGGCGATCGAGCAGCGAACCATTCGCATCGACGACATGGACGCTGACCTGCGGTGGCCGCGCTTCGCGACCGAGGCCTCGGGCCTAGGCGTCAAGAGCATGATCTGCTTCCAGCTCTACGTCGAGGGCTTCAACTTCGGCGCCCTCAACCTGCACTCCACCGGTGTTCGTGCGTTCGGCGAGGACGCCGAGTCCATTGGGGCGCTGTTCGCGGCGCACGCAGCCATCGCGTTCTCCTCGGCGCGAGAGGAGCAGCAGATACGTGCCGCGCTCACCACGCGCGATGTCATCGGGCAGGCCAAGGGCATGCTGATGGAGCGCTACAAGCTGGGCGCGCAGGCGGCCTTCGCGATGCTGGCGAAGCTGTCACAGGAGTCGAACATCAAGCTCGCGGACATCGCCCACCAGGTCGTCGCCGACGCCGAACGTGAGGCGAGCCGCTAGAGCCCGGTCCTTTCCACGGGCAACCTGAGCATCAGGCTGCGCGCGCAGTCGACCGTCAACTGGGGGTCGTGACTGAGCACGTACGAGAAGCGTCGCTGCATCTCCGGCCCGGTGTCCCCCAGGTCCTTCGCTGCCAGAACCGCGGAAAAGTGCGGAGACAGCACCACAACCACCCACTCGTCGCGCACCGGGTCGTTCGGCTCCAGGTTCGCTCCCCGCACCCGGGGCGCGGGCTCGGCATCCATGCCCACGGCCAAAGCTCCGACGAGCGCTGCCCGTGTCGCCATGACCTCCCAGCGGTGCGCGGTGAGCGGGGTGAAATGTTTGCTCTGCTCGAACGAACCGAGGATCACTGCAGTCTGCAAGCTCTGCGCGGCCGTCGATTCGAGACCCTTGCTCACCTCGACCAGCAGGCGCTTCGTCGACGGCTTGGAGTCCCGGCCGGCAACCGCCAGCTGATACGGCGACGTGCGCAGCATCGAACCACGATCGGGTGACGTCCGAAAGTTCAGCGGAGACGTACGTTCCGCGGAGTTCACCGGCGTCGGGTTCTGCTCGGTGAAGTACCGTCCCTGGCCGACTCTGGCGCCGAGTGCGAGCGCGACGCTCACACCCTCCTCGGTGTCGATTCCCTCGGCCATGACGATGGCCCCGGTGCGCTCGGTGTAGGCGGCGACGGCGTTGACCACCCGTGCGGTGAACCGGCCGGGTGATCTGGTGATGAGACTACGGTCGAGTTTGACCACGTCCGGTTCCAGCAGCGGGAGCAGTGCGAGCGACTCCGGGCGCACACCGACATGGTCGACGGCGATCGCCCAGCCGAGTCGGCGAACGTCGGCGACGGCGCGCAGCAGCTGAGCGGGGCGGCGGATCAACGCTGTTTCGTCGAGCTGCAGGACGGCTGTGCCGGTTCCGTTGCCGCTGCCCTGAGCGCCTCGATCGGGCAGATGCGGCAGTGTGTCCGGGTCGATGGCGATGAACAGGGGGAGATCCTGCACCGACTCCATCTTGGCTGCACCGTCGACGGCGCCTGCCCAGCGGACGAGATCGAGATCGACCGTCATTTCCATGGCCCGGGCAGCAGATGCCAACGCGGACGGATCACGAAATGCCGAGTTCTCCGGACCACTGACGTTGGCCTCGTAGCCGATGACCTCGTTGGTCAGCAGGTCGACTATCGGTGCAAAATCGGTGTGCAGGCTGTTCGGGCCGAGGATCGATTCCAGTCCGCCGCCGACCGCACCGTCGCCCGCACCGCTGCCCTGAGCGCGCGTCGATGACTCGCCAGTCATACCAACCCCTCGATTCCCGCTACCGAGTCCACTGCCCCAGTCGAAGCCACGAACACTTCGAGTATCACATCATCATCGGAGTACCCGGCAATTCGGACGAGCCCATCGGTTTCGCCGATCACCGCGTGGACTCGGTCGCCCGTCTGCGGGTAGTCCGCCACTGGATGTCGCCAGTGCACAGCGATCAGCGTGCCACCATCCTCGAGATGCTCGACGATCCCGGTCGACGCCGCGCGCAGGTCGGCCTCGTCCAGGTAGTACCCGACCTCGCTGAGGACTATCAGATCGAAATCACCGCCGGCCGACACCGCAGTCCATTCGTCGGTCAGCGACCATTCGAGGAAGCTCACGTGGGGTGACTCGACGCGGGCGCGCGCAGCGGCGAGCGCCGCCGGGGCGATATCGGTCGAGACGAGCGATTGGCAGCGCGCCGCGAGCTTGTCGGTCAGGATGCCGATCGAGCAACCGGGTTCGAGTGCTCGCCGATACGTCTGCTTCGGTAACGAGGCCAGGGTGAGCGCGTACTTTCGCTCCTCGTACCAGTTGTCGTCGAGACGGAACGGGTCGGCACTCTCGCCGTACACGCTCTCGAAATACTCCCTGCCAAGTGTCATCCGAAGACCGTCACGCGAACACCACCTCGTACGGCCGCAGCAGCCGCTCGAGTACGTGTGGGGGCAGAACAGGACGATCGGCCGGATCGGAGGACAGCGCTGTGGTCTGGGTGACGAACTGCGCGGCGGCGCGTCGTTTCGCCTCGGTTACGTCGGAGCCGAGTTCGACGGCGAACGCGCGGTCCCACGGCACCGAAGAATCACCGGGGCGAGCCCAGTGCCACATCCACACCGGGTACTCGACGGCCGTGATGCCGAGCCGCTCCGACGCAGTCAGGCACGCGCGAGCGGTGGCCTCGTGATCGGGGTGACCGTCACCGCGCCACGGCAACAGGCACCACGTCCCAGGTTCGTTGGAGAGGAATTCGGTCAGGGCATGCGTGAGCTCCTCCTCGTGGGCGGAGACCTCGCCGTCGCCGAATCCGAGGCGGATGGGATCGAGATCGAGTCCGAGTTGGCTCAGTGCGCGGCGCGTCTCTCGTGAACGCTCGGCTACGAGTTGGTCCGGTGTGACGGTGGGAGAACCCGGATGCGATGCGCCACCGTCGGTGACAGCGAGGACGGTGACGGTGATGCCGGTCGCTGCCGCCATGGCCATCAGGCCCCCGACACCGAGAACCTCGTCGTCGGGGTGCGGCGCCACCACGATCATCTCGCGGCACCGGCTGAGGTCCAGCGCGGGATAGACATGGTCCCAGCAAGCCCATTCGGACTCCGGCGTTCCCAGCTCTTCGGTGTCGATCTTGCCGGTGTCGATCGTGCCTGTATCTGTGCTGTTTGCTACCACGGGTGGTCCTCCTTCGAGATGTCCTCACCGAGTGCTGCCAGATCACGCTCGGCGTGACTCTGACGCAGGTACACGGTCAAGTCTGCGACACGACGGGCGTGTTCGCCGTTGGCGCAGAGCGGGGCCGCTCCGAGCGCGCGTCCGACACGATCGACGATCTCGGTCGCAGCGTGTTCGACGGTTGCCCGCACGGTACGCGCCCGGATGCGTCCGTATCCGCAAGAATCGGTCGGGTCGGCGTCGATCTCGGCGGCAGCTGTGGACAGTGCGCTCGACGCGGCGCTCAGCGCTGCCGCAACTGCACCCAGATGCGCCATGGCATGGGCGTCGCGACCCGACCTGGCAGCCGTGTGCAACGTATCCGCGACGGCGCAGGCGCTCCCGAACCACACCGCGGCCACGCCTATCGCCCCGTGCCAGAAACCCGGGCGAGCAACGTACGAACCGGCGTCGCCGACGGGCACGGCACGGGCGCCGTCGAAACGAACCGTCCCCGAGTCGCTTCTGGCCATGCCGACGGCGTGCCAGGTGTCGGGGATTGGCGTGCAGGCGTGCTGGGTCAGATCCACCGCGAACATCTGCCACTGATCTCCCACCCGTGCGGTGACCAATGCGGCGGTGCACAGGCTCGCCCCGGAACACCAAGGTTTGACGCCGGTCAGCGCCCAGCCGTCGTCGCCGAACTCGGCTTCGAGAACCGGTGACGGTGGTTCCGCGGCCCACACGCCCCAGATCCTTCCGGCCGTGGGGACGGGGCCGCCCAGTTCGGCGAGGATCGCCACCGCATCGGCGTGCGCCTCGGCGAGTCGGCCGAGCACCGTGTCCTCGCGGCCGAGCGCCGCCAACGACCTCCAGCGCGACTCGGTACGCCCGGCGCCGGGCAAGGGGAGATCTGCCGCGTCATCGTTGATCCAGCTCAGCAGCCGAGCGGTGAGATTCTCGGCCTGAATGCCCGGTCCTGAAGTCCTCGGTGCCTGAGTCACTGGGCAGCCGCGAGGTGGAGGGAACGAAGATGCCCGGCGAAACCGCTCGGCGCGCGACCGAAGAAACGCGTCGACGTGGTCACCGGGGCATCCGCGGCGTACAGCACCGGAATCGTGGCGTCGGCGAAACGCCGGACGAGGTCGACGTCCTCGTCGCTTGCCACGGCACCGAAGCCGCCCACGCACCAGTACGCGTCGGCGCGCATCCCGAGATTGGCGCCGTGTACGTGACCGTGGCCGGCAACGCTGCGATAGTCGGCCTCGTACGCCACTTTCAGCGCCTGGTTGCCGGGATCGAACTCGGCCACGACCGTCCCGGCGACGACGTGTGCGCCGCGGTGCGCGTGCGCGAGCTGCGATACGAGCCAATTGGGACGAACCACACTGTCGGCATCGGTCGTCGCGAACCATGTTCTGGGCGCGTGTGCCGCGGAACGGAACCCCGCAGCCCGCGCGGCGCCGACATTGCGGCGATTCAGTTCGATGATCGAAGCACCGATCTCCTGCGCCCATCGAGAGGCGATATCGGCGGAGGCATCGGTACACGCGTCGAGCGCAATGATCAGTTCGGTGGGCACAGGAGCCTGCGTCATCGCGTTCGCGATTGCCGACAGACAGCTGCTGAGCAGCGGCTCCTCGTTGTGAACAGGTACCACGACGACTGCGCGTTCGATACCCGACTGCGATTCGTTCACTGCACGTCCAACTTCCGCGGGGCCTGATCAGCTGGCTGCAAAACTCCAGACCGTGGTGTGTCGGCGTCAGGAGTGCATCGTTTTCGCAACCGAATCGGCGAATGTTCCGGCCGCCGGTGGCTCGACGGGATATACAGGGGGTGAACAAGTGGTTGATGAACCCGGCATGTGATGCCCCACAATGGCACAATCCAAACATCGCCATCGTCGAGGTGGCCTGCGACTGCACTGCTCGACTCGGGAGGGCACGGCGTGAGCACATTCGGTACGCGCGGCATCAGGCGCAAGACCCCGCTGGCGATGGCCGCGGCTGCGGTCGGTCTGTGTACGGCGGCGATGTCGCCGGGGACGGCGAGTGCGGCAGAGCTGAACTGTGCGGCGCCCGCAGGAGCCGAATCCATCGCGGTGGACGGTTCCGGCGCGTGCGGCGTCCGCGCCGACGAAGCCTCCCGGGCCATCTCTCGCGCGCTGGACGGTGTTGCGTTCTCGCGGGCGGTCCTCGGTGGAACGGCTGTGAGCCTCGCTCAGGCAGGTGGGGTCGCGGCAGCCGAGACTGAATCCGGCGGGGTCGGAGCAGTATCGCTGGGCGCGGACTCGGTGTCGATCATCTCGGCCGATCCGGGCGCGATCGCGGTGGCGATGTCGATGACTCGTGGACAGACGTTCGTCGGCACCGTCGACGAGGGCGTCCGCTGCGATGCCGGTATGGGAATGGCCGTCAATCTCACTACTGGGCAGGTATGTCTGTCCGATGGAATCAACAGCTGGAGCACACGCATAGCCCTGCCCTGATCACACATCGAAGAAAAGTGGGTACAGGCGATGACCTCACAATTCTCCAGCAGCGAGGATGCGCTGCTGCGCATCGGCAAAGACCTCTGGTGGGCGGTGCTGTTGCGCGGCGTCTTCGCCATTGTGTTCGGCATCGTCGCTTTGGCGTGGCCCTCGGTCACCGTCTGGGCGCTCGTCCTCGTCTTCGGTGCCTATGCCGTCGTCGACGGTATCTCTGCGATCGTTCGATCGATCCAGGCGCGCAAGGTCGACTCCGGTTGGGTGTGGTGGCTACTCGGCGGAATCGTCTCTCTCGGCGCTGGCATCGTCGCCTTCGTCTGGCCCGAGATCACCGCTCTTGCGGCCGTCTTCGTCATCGGAATCTGGGCCGTGTTGGGCGGCCTGCTCGAAATCGTCGGTGCGCTGCGCCTGCGCTCCGTCGGCGGCGCCTCGCACTGGGTGATGCTCCTCGTCGCGGGCCTGCTCGAGCTCGTGTTCGGGCTCGTGCTCGTGTTCTTCCCGGTCAGCGGAATTCTGAGCATCGTCTGGCTCATCGGCGTGTTCGCGTTGCTGTTCGGACTGGTGCTCGTCGTGTCCGCGTTCACGGTACGTTCGGAGGCGAAAAAGGCAGGCGTGCTCTGACCGCGACTTCTGATCGATTCGCTATGTTCAGCAGTGGTGTGTGTTAATGACAGCTGGTTTCGGCTGCACTGATCACAGGGTCCTCAACCTCGTCCGAGGTTGAGGACCGTGCAGCAGGACTATGCAGATGAACTATTGCAGAAGAAGGATGGATCCGATGGTCATGGCACCTCGTTCACCGCGTCGACTGGTAGGGCGACTGACCGCAGCGACGATGATCGCCGCTTTCGGCGCCGCTGTCGTCATTGCTCCGGCTCAGGCCGCGCCGCTGTGGCCAGGCGGCCCCGATGTGCCGGGTCTCGGTTCCTCCGCCCCCGCGGTTCCAACGATCCCTGCCCTGCCCGTTCCGGCACCGGAGCCGCAGATGCAGCGCCTGATGCCCGCGCCGTTCGCCGATCCGTCGATCACACCCAACGGGGGCGAGATCGTCGGCGTCGCGCAGCCCATCAAGATTTCCTTCTCCGACACCATCGGTGATCGTGCGGCTGCCGAAGCAGCGATCGAGATCACCACGACGCCGAAGGTGGACGGTCACTTCTACTGGATCAACGACACCCAGGTGCGTTGGCTGCCGAACGAGTTCTACCCGGCGCACACCCAGGTCACCGTCGCCGCAGGCGGTGCGCGCGCCGATTTCTCCACCGGCGACTCCTTGATCACCACCGCCGACGACGCGACCAAGACCATCACCGTCACCCGCAACGGCGAGGTGGTGCGCACCATGCCGACCTCGTTCGGCAAGCCGGGGTACGAAACCCCCAACGGCACGTACATCGTCGGCGAGCGGGTCCGGGAAATGTACATGGATTCGTCCACGTACGGCGTTCCTGTCGATGCGCCCGAGGGCTACCGCACGTACGTCGAGTACGCGACACGGATGTCCTACAGCGGCATCTTCCTGCACGCCGCGCCGTGGTCCGTCGGCTCGCAGGGCTATGCGAACGTCAGCCACGGTTGCCTCAACGTCAGTACCGAGGACGGCAAGTGGTTCTACGAGAACGCACGCAAGGGCGATCCTGTTGTGGTGGTCAATACCGCAGGCGGAACCCTCAGCGGCGCCGACGGATTGGGTGACTGGAACCGTTAGGCGGCTTCGCCGCATGTGCGCGGAAATGCATAGTGGGGCACGTATTTCCGCTCACATAGCAAGGTTTTGGTTTCAATTTTCTTAGGGGTTGGGGTCTAGTTCACCGCACGTTCGCCGCGGGTGAGCACAGTCCCCGCGGTGACGACATCGACGGAACGAGTGCTGCCCACAGCGGGCCGGAGGAGATTCTTCGGCAGGCCGTGGAGTGACTACGCGCTCTTCCTGATCCTCCTCGGGCCGAACCTGGCTCTGCTGGCGGTGTTCACTTACCGGCCTCTCGTGGAGAATGTCCAGTTCTCGTTCTACGACTGGAATCTCTCTTCGCCTACAGCAACTTTCATCGGGTTCGGGAACTATCGCGAATGGCTCTCTCGCGACGACACGTGGGTCGTCGTATCCAACACGGTCATCTTCACCATCGCCGCCGTCGTCGGCAGCCTTGTGTTGGGGCTCATCCTGGCCATGCTTCTCGACCGAAAGCTACGGGGCCGCAACTTCGTCCGGTCTGCGGTGTTTGCACCCTTCGTCATCTCCGGTGCCGCGATCGGTATCGCGTTCCAGTTCGTGTTCGACCCGAACTTCGGGCTGGTCCAGGATCTGCTGCAGCGCGTCGGGCTGACTTCACCGGACTTCTACCAGGATCCCGACTGGGCGCTGCTGATGATCACGGTGACTTACCTGTGGAAGAACCTCGGGTACACCTTCGTCATCTACCTGGCCGCACTGCAGGGTGTGCGCAAGGAGTTGATGGAAGCAGCCGAGATCGACCGCGCAGGAAAGTGGACCACCTTCCGTAAAGTGCTGCTGCCGCAACTGCGTCCGACCACGTTCTTCCTGTCCATCACCGTGCTGCTCAACTCGTTGCAGGTGTTCGACATCATCAACGTGATGACGCGCGGCGGCCCGCTCGGCTACGGCACCACGACGATGGTCTATCAGGTCTACGAGGAGACGTTCCGCAACTTCCGGGCCGGCTACGGGGCGACGGTGGCGACGATTCTCTTCGTGGTCCTGCTGATCGTCACTCTGGTGCAGGTTCGCATGATGGATCGAGACGATGCGCGATGACACTGACCGAAACTCGTAAACAGAACACTGCCGAGCCCTCGCGCACTCGTCCGAAGGATCCCGGGCGTCAGCGCAGCCTGGCCACCGTGTTCGGCTACATCGCGATGGTGTTGGTGCTGATCATGATCGGTCTGCCGCTGTTCTGGATTCTCATTACGTCCTTCAAGGAGCGCGGCGACATCTACGTCCAGCCGGTCACGTGGTGGCCGGGGGTTTTCCATCCTCAGAACTACTCCGAGGCGACGACGGAGGTTCCGTTCTTCACCTACATGCGCAACTCGATCATCATCACGGGCGTGCTGGCTGTCATCAAGTTCGCTCTCGGTGTGTTCAGCGCCTACGGCCTGGTGTTCCTGCGGTTCCCCGGTAAGAACATCGTCTTTCTGGTTATCATCGCGGCGTTGATGGTGCCCAACCAGATCACCGTCATCTCCAACTACTCGCTCATCTCCGACCTGGGCTGGCGAAATTCTTTCCAGGGGATCATTCTTCCGCTCGCCGGCGTCGCGTTCGGGACGTTCCTGATGCGCAACCACTTCCTGTCGATACCTGCGGAGATCATCGAAGCCGCACGTATGGACGGCGCGGGCCCCTTCCGGTTGCTGTTCCGCGTGGTGCTGCCTTTGTCGGGGCCGACGATGGTGGCGTTCGCGATCATCACCATCGTCAACGAGTGGAACGAATACCTCTGGCCGTTCCTGATGTCCGACGACTCCTCCGTCGCACCGCTCCCCGTCGGTTTGACGCTGCTCCAGAACAGCGAGGGCTACACCAACTGGGGCGCCGTCATGGCGGCGACCGTACTGACCATTCTGCCGATTCTCGTCGTATTTCTTGCCCTGCAACGTCACATGATCAAGGGCCTCACCTCCGGTGCGGTCAAAGGCTGACTCGATTTCTTCTAGGAGAACACTCATGGCACACCTCACTCGTCGCGGCTTCCTCACGCTGACCGGCACAGTCGCTGCCGGTGCGGCGCTGGCCGCCTGCAGCGGTCCGGGTTCGAGCTCGTCGGCATCGGGATCCGAGGCATCGGGCGACGCGAGCACGATCAACTTCTGGTCGAACCACCCGGGCAAGTCTCAGGCGTTCGAGGAAGAGCTCATCGCCCGGTTCCAGGCCGAGAACCCTGGTCTCACAGTAAATCTGATCGACGGTGGTAAGAACTACGAGGAGGTCTCGCAGAAGTTCAATGCGGCACTCTCGGGCAACGATGTGCCCGACGTCGTGGTGCTTTCGGACGTCTGGTGGTTCAACTACGCCCTCACCGGTGCCATCGAGCCCCTCGACGGACACTTCGAGGCCGCTGGTGTCGACTCGGGTGACTACGTCGATTCGCTTCTGGCCGACTACAACTGGAACGGCAACCACTGGGCACTGCCGTACGCTCGCTCGACTCCGCTGTTCTACTACAACAAAGAGGTGTGGGCGCAGGCGGGACTGCCCGATCGCGGACCGGCGACCTGGCAGGAATTCGACGAGTGGGGCCCGCGCATCCAGGCCGTCGTCGGCAACGGAAAGCTGGCGCACGGCTGGGGCAATGCCGTCGACTATCTCGGGTGGACGTTCGAGGGCCCGATCTGGACATTCGGCGGCGCCTACTCCGACGAGTTCACGCTGAAGTTCGACGACCCCAACACGATCGCCGCGGGCGAGTTTCTCAAGAACATGATTCACACCAAGAAGTACGCAGGCGTCTCCCAGGACATCGCCAACGATTTCGGTGCGGGAATTCTGGCCTCGACCATCGCCTCCACCGGCGACCTGTCGACCATCACGCAGAACGCGTCGTTCGAGTTCGGCACCGCGTTCCTGCCTGCAACCGAAGGAAAGCCCGGATGCCCGACGGGCGGCGCCGGTCTCGCCATCCCCGCGAAGATCTCCGAGGAGCGAAAAGTCAACGCACTCAAGTTCATCGACTTCATCACCAACGGCAGCAATACCGCGTACTTCTCGCAGAACACCGGCTACATGCCGGTCCGCAAGTCGGCACAGGAGGATCCGAGCGAGATCGCCTTCCTCGAGGCCAACCCGAACGCGAAGACCGCCGTCGATCAGCTGGCGGTGACACGCTCGCAGGACTACGCCCGTGTGTTCGTTCCCGGTGGGGACAAGATCATCGGCACCGGCCTCGAGCAGATCGCGCTGCAGAACGCAGACGTGGCAACCACATTCGCCGGAGTTGCAGATCAGCTCCAGCAGATCATCGACCGCCAGATCACCCCGAACCTCCCCTCGTAATGGCGGCCGTTCACTATTCGGGTGTCTCGCACCGCTACCCGGGGTCCGATGCGCTCGCCGTCGACACGCTCGATCTCGACATCGCCGACGGCGAGTTCATCGTGCTGGTCGGGCCGTCGGGGTGCGGGAAGTCGACGTCGCTGCGAATGCTCGCGGGCCTCGAAGCCGTGGAGAGCGGACGCATCGATATCGGCGGCGTCGATGTCACCGAACTCGCGCCGCGAGAACGTGACGTGGCAATGGTGTTCCAGAGCTATGCGCTGTACCCCAACATGACCGTCGGGGACAACATGGGTTTTGCATTGCGGAACGCCGGAATGAGCAAGTCCGACACTGCAGCTCGGGTGTTGGATGCAGCGAAGATGCTCGAGCTCGAACCGCTGCTCGATCGCAAGCCGGGCAAGCTGTCCGGTGGACAGCGGCAGCGTGTTGCGATGGGGCGGGCGATCGTGCGCCAACCCAAGGTGTTCTGCATGGACGAGCCGCTGTCCAATCTCGACGCGAAGCTCCGCGTCTCGACGAGAGCGCAGATCGCCGGACTGCAGAAGCGGCTCGGCACGACGACGGTGTATGTAACCCACGACCAGGTCGAGGCCATGACCATGGGAGATCGTGTCGCCGTACTCGAGTCCGGCAAGCTGCAGCAGATCGCGTCGCCGCGCGAGTTGTACGACAACCCGGTCAACACGTTCGTGGCAGGGTTCATCGGGTCGCCGGGGATGAACTTGATCGACGCCCCGGTCATCGACGGTGCAGCTGTCATCGGCGACGTTCGCATCCCGGCCCCCACGTCGGATGCGCGGGTCACCGTCGGTATACGGCCCGAGTCGTGGACCTTGCGGGAACCGGCCGACGATTCAGTCGGCTCGGTTGCCGTCACGGTGGAGCTGATCGAGGAACTCGGTGCCGAGTCCTTCGTTTACGGCACACCCGCCCCGGGCGCCGATTGGACGACCGGATCGGGTCGCCTTGCGGTCCGGGTGGACCGCAAACGTGCACTCGGTCTCGCCCAGACCCTTCGACTGGTCCCCACCCTCGACGAGGTGTTCTTCTTTTCGAGTACTACCGGGGCGCGCCTGTAGCCGCCGGTTGCCCGAGGTCGACGGGCAGCGACGCCCAGCCGTGCAGGACTCGGGTGTCGCGGCGGATTCCCTCACCTGCGGATTGCAGGTGGGGGAATCGGTCGAACAAAGTCTTCAGTCCCACTTCGGTTTCGGCTTTCGCCAGTGCCGCGCCGAGGCAGTAGTGGCGTCCGCCGGAGAACGAAAGGTGCTTGTTTGCGTTCTGGCGGGTGACGTCGAATCGGTACGGGTCCTCGAACACCTCTGGGTCCCGGTTGGCGCCGGCGAGGACGAGGAGTACGAGCTCGCCTTCCTTCAGCGGCACACCCTCGACCGTCATGGCATGTTTGGCCACCCGCGCCGTCAGCTGAACCGGCGACTCCAGGCGGAGCATCTCCTCGACGGCAGTCGGCCAGTGTTCGGGCTCGTTGCGCAGAACCTCCAGCTGATCGGGATGGTCGAGTAGCAGGCGGATACCGCTACCGAGGAGGTTGACGGTGGTCTCGAACCCCGCAGCCAGGACGAGGCCGGCGGTGGCGCGCAGTTCCTCGTCGTTCAGCCCGACACCATCCTCCTTCGCCCGGATGAGTTGGCTCATCAGGTCGTCGCCGGGATTGCGTCGAAGCTCGGCGAGGTGACCGGCGAGCCAGGCGTCGAACTGTTCGAGGCCCTTTTCGACGAGATTGAACTGTTCCCAGGTCAGTCCGATGTCCAGGCTCGGCGCGGCCATCTCGCCGAATTCCAGCACCCGTTGGCGCTCGCTGTCCGGGACCCCGAGGATGGTGCTGATGACGGCGACGGGCAGTTGGGCGCAGTACCTGTCGACGATATCCACCTCACGGCCCCCCACGGTGAGCTCGTCGAGCAGGCTGTCGGCCTTCTCCTGGACCATCTCGCGCATCCGGGCCACCGCCCGGGGGGTGAAGACGGAGGACACGAGCTTGCGGTAGCGAGTGTGTTCGGGTGGTTCCACCGACAGCAGCGACGGCGGCTTGAGCGGGTGCAGCGCCTTGGATCTGGTCTTGCTCTCGATGTAGCGCAGCGGGGCGGGGAGGGCACCACCGAATTGGGTGACGCGGAAGTCGTCGGATCGCAGTAGATCGTGCACCAGCTGGTGGTCGACGGTGATGTTGGAGATGCGTGTCTTCACCAGCGGCCCGGTTGCCCGTATCCGTTCGTAGACCTGGCGCGGGTTGGCGCGCGTCTCCGGGTCCGCGATCAACATTGCCTGCGGGTCACCGGCCTGGGCGGCCTTCTTCGCTCCGTACCGCACCACCGCATGTGCTGCGATCCACCTGATCCGTGCCTTCATTTCCCCACCCCTTGTTTTGTCGAGCTACCAGATCTTGACGCGCTGGTCCGGTTCCAAGTACAACCCATCTCCGGGTCGGACATCGAACGCTTCGTGAAAACTGTCCAGATTGCGCACTACCCCGTTGCAGCGGAATTCTGGCGGCGAGTGCGGGTCCACTGCGAGGCGGCGGATTGCCTCCTCGTCGCGAGCCTTGGTGCGCCATACCTGCGACCAGCCGAAGAACACCCGCTGCAGCCCGGTGAGGCCGTCCAGCACCGGGGCAGGCTCTCCGCCGAGTGCGATCTCGTACGCGGTGACGGCGATGGACAGTCCGCCGAGGTCGCCGATGTTCTCTCCGATGGTGAACTCACCGTTGACGTGATGTCCGGGCAGAGCCATCGGTTCGAACTTGTTGTACTGATCGATCAGCGCGGCGGTGCGCGTGCCGAACTCGGCGCGGTCGGAGTCGGTCCACCAATCCACCATGTTGCCGTCGCCGTCGTACTTGGCGCCCTGATCGTCGAACCCGTGGCCGATCTCGTGGCCGATGACGGCACCGATACCGCCGTAGTTCGCGGCGTCGTCGGCCTCGGCGTCGAAGAACGGTGGCTGCAGAATGGCTGCGGGGAAGACGATTTCGTTCATGCCTGGGTTGTAGTAGGCGTTGACCGTCTGCGGCGTCATGAACCATTCGTCGCGGTCGACGGGACCGCCGAGCTTGTCGAGATCGCGCTGATAGTCGGCGGCGTATCCGCGTCGATAGTTGCCGACGAGGTCGCCTGCGTCGATCTCGACGGCGGAGTAGTCACGCCAGCGGTCCGGGTAGCCGATCTTGGGGGTGAACTTGTCGAGCTTGTCCAGCGCCTTCTGGCGTGTTTGCGGGCTCATCCATTCGAGGGAGGAGATGTTGCGCCGGTATGCCTCTTGCAGATTGGCGACGAGGACCTGCATCCGTGCTTTGGAGTCGGCGGGGAAGTGGCGCTCGACGTAGAGCTTGCCGACCACCTCACCCAACACGTCCTGCACCAGGGTGACCCCGCGCTTCCACCGCTCGCGGTTCTCCTCGGTACCGGTGAGCTTGGCGCCGTAGAACGCGAAGTTCTCGTCCACGAAAGCCGCCGACAGATAGGGGGCGCGGCTGTGCAGCACGCGCCAGGTGAGCCAGGCCTTCCAGTCTGCGATGTCCTCCGAGATCCACAGGTCCGTGAAAGTACTGATGAACGGAGGTTGACGAACCACGATCTCCGCGAATTGCTCGGTGGTGCCGGCCAACCCGGAAATCCATGGTTGCCAATCGAAACCGGATGCGAGCGTGTCGAACTCGGTGAGGTTGTAGCTCTTCTCGGCGTCCCGTCGAGCGACCACGTCCCAATGGCCGGCGGCGAGCTTGCGCTCGAGGTCGAACACGCGCTGCGCGTCGTACGGTAGTTCGGCGAGCGAGAACATCGCGGCGATGTGGGCGATGTAGGCCTCGCGTATCTCCGCGTATCCCTCCTCGCGGTAGTAGGACTCGTCCGGCAGACCGATGCCGGACTGGGAGAAATGCACCAGATAGCGGGAGGAATCCTTGGCGTCGGTGTCTACGTAGTGCGCGATGGCGCCACTGACGCCGGTGCGCTGCAGCGAGCCGAGGACCTCGGCGAGGGTGGCCAGGTCGGCCGCGTCGGCGACGGCAGCCAACTCGCCGGCGATGGGCGTCAAGGCGGCTTCCTCGACGGCGTCGGTGTCGAGGAAGCTCGAGTAGAGGTCACCGATCTTCTGCGCATCGGTGCCGACCGGCGGTTTCGACGCCGCCGCCTCCTGGATTATCTCCCGGACATCTTCCTCGGCCTTGTCGTACAACGTGCGGAAAGCGCCGTCCACGGCGCGGTCGGCGGGGATGGCGTACTCGTCCAACCACTTGCCGTTGACGTGGACGAACAGGTCGTCCTGTGCGCGCGTGCCCTCGTCGCGGTGGCTGAGGTCGATGCCTGATTTCGCCCGTTCCGAGTCCAATGCTGTCATGCATTCCATCTTTACACCCCGGTGCGACATCGGGGTTCTTGTCAGGCATTGAACAACTGTTTAGTATCTTGTTCATGCGTTCGATCAGGGTGGACGATCAAACAACGCGGGCTCGTATACGCGACGCCGCGATCGAAGTGTTCGGCCGGGACGGATTCGCCACCGGAGTGCGCGCCATCGCCACCGCAGCAGGTGTATCGCCAGGGCTGGTCAACCATCACTTCGGTTCCAAGAACGGCCTACGGCAGGTGTGCGACGGATACGTCCTCGACGTGGTGCGCGAGAGCAAATCAGGCGCCATGTCCGCCTCTCCCGCCGGGACCATCGCGCAACTGGCCGAGATCGACGAGTACGCGCCGTACGTCGCCTATATCGCTCAAAGCTTCACCACAGGAGGCACGTTCGCGAAACAGATGTTCGAGAACATGGTCGACGACACCGCCGCCTACCTGGAAGAAGGCGTCGCCAACGGACGCCTGAAGCCCAGCCGTGACCCTCGGGCGCGCGCAAAATTCCTGACGCAGCAGAACGTCGGCGGAATGCTTCTGCACATGCGCATGGCTCCGGGGGGCACCGACTTCAAGAGCGCGCTGCGTGATCTGGCCGAGAGCATCACCCTCCCCGCCCTCGAGCTCTACACCGAAGGACTGTTCACCGACGACGCCACCCTCACCGCCTACCTTCACCACCGGGAGACGACATGAGCGCCATAGAGATCCGGGGACTGACGAAAAAGTTCGGCCAGCTCACCGCCCTCGACAGACTGGACCTGACCGTCGAAGCAGGTGAGATACACGGCTTCCTCGGTCCGAATGGCGCAGGAAAGTCGACGACGCTTCGCATTCTGCTCGGGCTCATCAAAGCCACGTCCGGCCGGATCGAAATGCTCGGTGCAGACCCGTGGAACGATGCCGTCGCACTGCATCGGCGGCTGGCCTACGTACCAGGCGATGTCACCCTGTGGCCGTCGTTGACCGGTGGCGAGGTCATCGATCTCCTCGGACGCATGCGCGGGGGGATCGACACCGGCAGACGCGACGAGTTGATCGAGCGGTTCTCGCTCGACCCGCGCAAGAAGGCCCGCACCTACTCGAAGGGCAATCGTCAGAAAGTCGCGTTGATCTCCGCGCTGTCGTCCAACGCCGAACTGCTTCTGCTCGACGAGCCGACCTCGGGACTCGACCCTCTGAAGGAGCACGTCTTCTCGGCCTGCGTCACCGACGCCGCGGCGCGCGGAACGACCGTGTTGCTGTCCTCGCACATCCTGTCGGAGGTCGATAGGCTCTGCGAGCGGGTCACGGTGGTGCGTGAGGGCCGGGCCGTCGAGTCCGGCGCGATCTCGCAGATGCGACATCTGACGTACACCACAGTCACCGCCGAGGTCGAGCGTGTTTCGGTGGATGTGTCCACGCTGCCTGGGGAGACCACCGTCGTCGGAAACACCATCACCTGCCGCGTCGAGCGGGCCGAGCTGCCGCGACTGATGAACATGCTCGCCGCCGCCGGCATCAACAGTCTCGTCAGCGCGCCGCCGACGCTCGAGGATCTGTTCCTGAAGTATTACGCGAGCCCGACATGACCGGCACACTCGGACTGGTACGCCTTTACCTCCGCAAGGATCGCGTAGTCCTTCCCCTGTGGGTTGTGGTGATCGGCCTGCTTCCGCTGCTGTACGCAGTGAGTTTCGACGGTCTCTACGCCACCGACCAGCAACGTGAGAGCTTCTACGCGGCGACGAGCCAGATCCCGGCCCAACTGGCCATGGTCGGGCCCATCTTCGGCAGCGACCTCGGCGCACTCGTCACCTGGCGTTCGGGCGTCTTGCTGACGATCGTTCCCCTCGCCGTGATCCTGACCGTCATCCGTCACACGCGAGTCGAGGAAGACGCTGGGCGGACCGAGTTGGTGGGCTCGACCGCAGTCGGGCGCAGCGCCGGCCTCGCTGCCGCGCTCGTCGTCGCCGTCGGCGGGACGGTGATCACCTCGGTCCTCGGTGCGGTCACTCTCATGGCCTTCGGGCTGGCGGCGGCGGGGAGCATCGCATTCGGGCTGTCGATCCTTGCCGCTGGGACGGTGTTCGCCGGTATCGCCGCCGTCACTGCCCAGCTGGGGTCGGGAGCACGCAGCGCGCGCGGATACGCGTTGGCTGTTTTGGCGGGTGCCTTCGTGCTCAGGGCAATCGGCGACGCCGTGTCCTCCACCGGGTACTCGATGCTGTCCTGGTTCTCGCCCATCGGGTGGTCGGCGCAGCTGAGGCCGTTCGCCGACGAGCGATGGTGGGTTCTCGTGCTCTCGGCCGCCGCGTCGGCGATGTTCATCTCACTGGCGTTCGCTCTCGCCGCACGACGCGACCTCGGGTCCGGACTCGTCGCGGAACGCCTCGGACCCGCGTACGCCTCGGTGTCGCTCGGTGGAGTGTTCGGTCTCGCCTGGCGTACCCACCGCGGTTCGTTCCTGGCCTGGACCATCGGCCTCGGGGTGACTGCGCTGGTACTCGGGGCGGCGGCCGACAGCGTCGGCGGGCAACTCGGGGGTAGTGAAGCCGTGTCGGACATATTGAGCACATTCGGTGGAACGACGCTGGTCGAGTCCTACCTGGCGAGCTCGATCAGCCTGCTCGGCATCGGGGCTGCCGCGTACTCGATCTCGGCCATCCTGCGAGCTCACGCCGAGGAGGAGGCATCGCTCGCCGAGCCCGTGTTGGCCACGGGCGTGAGCCGCTCCCGGTGGCTGGGGAGCCATCTGCTCTGGGCCACCGCCGGCCCGGCGTCGGCGATGCTGGTGGTGGGTCTTGCGGCCGGTATCCCGTACGGCTTGGCCGTCGGAGACATCGGCTCGGTTCTGCCGGGTGTACTCGGTGGCGCGCTGGTTCAGATTCCTGCAGTGTGGGTGTTCACCGCGACGGGAGTTCTCTTGTTCGGGCTGCTCCCGCAGTATGCGCCGATGGTGTGGGGCGTGCTCGCCGCGTGTGTGATGCTGGGTCAGGTCGGCGCGGTCATGGGTCTGCCTCAGATCTGGCTCGACCTGTCGCCGTTCACGCACCTACCGCACTTGCCGGGCGGATCGCTTGCGCCGACGCCGTTGCTGGTTCTGATGGCCATCGCGGCGCTGGGGTGCGTGGTGGGCGCAGCCGGGTTTCGACGGCGAGACCTTCGAAGCTGACCGCTGTCGGTTAGCATGGCCACGACAACCCGACCGTGAGGTTTGGTCGCGCTTCGGGTTGCCGTGGCAATTCACGCGTAGGAAAGGCGCAGTCGGTGACATTTCTGCGCAGCTGGTGGAATCAGTCGTTCAGCTACGACTGGATGGTTCAGTATCTCCGTACCCACGGTGTGCTGTCTGCGCTTCGCGTCTGTATCGGCGTCTGCTGCATCTGCTTCGGAATGGCCGCCGTCACCACCTACATCACCGCAGTTCCGCCCACGTCGATACTCGCCGATGTTTTCATCGCAGCGGGCACGGTGTCGGCCTTCGTCGTCGGTGCCCGGTGGCTCCGCGGCCCGTGGCCGAGTGAACGGACGTCTCTGCTGTTCATCGTGTACGCAGAGGTCGGCACCACCATGTCCCTGCTGGCCTACGGATCGACGCAGATGTCGTTTCCCGGGTGCGCACTCCTTGCGGTGGTCGGGGTGTACGTCCAGATCCTCCACGGCCCCAGGGTGCTCCTGGCGCACCTCGCGTGGTCGGCGGGCACGGTTGCTCTGATGTTCGGATTGATCATCTTCTCCGCAGAGTCCGACCGCGGACTCGCGGTCTCGCAGCTCGCGGTGCTGCTCCCGGTGATGTTCTCCTTCCCGGTGCTGCTGCAGTCGTTGCTGCTCAGCCTGCGTGTCGATGCCGATGGCGCAAAAATCGACCCGCTGACGGGCCTGCGTAATCGCCGGGGTCTCGACGAGGAGCTTTCGCGCTTTCTGAGGGGCGCCACCGACGTGTCGGTGATGGTCCTCGACGTGGACCGGTTCAAGTCCATCAACGACCGCTTCGGCCATCAGTGCGGCGACGTCGCCCTGCAGCTGATGGCGCGACGCCTGATCGTCGACGATCTCCTCGTGGCCAGGACAGGCGGGGAGGAATTCGCCGTGGTGGCGAAGGTGGGGGTCGAGCGGGCAGAGTCCGTCGCCGAGTGGCTGCGGACGCGGTTGTTCTCAGCGCAGGACATGTGTCCGCTGACTGTCAGCATCGGCCTGGCCCACACCCACGACGTCGACAATGACACCGGCACGGCGCTGACCGGGCTGCTCCGTCGAGCGGACGTGGCGATGTACGAGGCGAAGCGGCGCGGGGGCAACCAGGTGGTGATCGCAGCCGACTGGTGACCGACCTGGTTGCCCCTGCGTCAGTAGCCGCCTGGGGTGACGCCGAATTGGTCGTCGACGTTGCGTTCGAACTGGTCGGCGCACTGCTGCTGCAGTGTTTGGTTGTTGCCGGCGTTGTTCATGCAGTCGATGAAGTCGCTGCCACCGACCTGGTTGAACACGCCGACGCCGATAACGATGACGACGGCGGATATTACGACGGCGATCGCACCCAGAACGATCGACACGATCGCCATCGTGCCGTTCGTGGCCGTGCCCTTCTTGTACTTCGATCGCGCGAGGATTCCGAGGATGATCGCGGCCAGGCCGAGGACGATGCCACCGACCACCGTCCAACTCGACAGGATGCCCGCAATTCCCAGTACGAGCGCGACAATGCCCATCGTGTTGTTCGGGCTCGCCGGCGGATACTGCCCACCCTGCGGGTAGCCGCCCTGTTGGTAACCGCCCGGCTGCCCCTGCGGATACTGTCCGCCCTGGGGATAACCGCCCGGCTGGCTACCTTGTTGGTAGCCGCCCTGTT
The DNA here is from genome assembly GCF_020889545.1 of Rhodococcus sp. I2R. Classification (NCBI taxonomy): domain Bacteria; kingdom Bacillati; phylum Actinomycetota; class Actinomycetes; order Mycobacteriales; family Nocardiaceae; genus Rhodococcus; species Rhodococcus sp. I2R. The sequence goes on along the minus strand of NZ_JAHUTG010000007.1, from coordinate 91,014 downwards.
GGTAACCGCCCGGTGGGGGATAGTTACCCGGAGGTGGGTAGTCGCCACCGGGAGGCGGATTGCCGCCGCCGGGTGGTGGGTAGTCGCCGGACGGATTCTGCGGTGGATTCTGCGGCGGATTCTGATCGGACACTGCTGTTACCCCCGTATTCTGCGTGAACGAAGTGCGTGCGAGTTTAGCGTTGCGGTCTACGGTCCGAGCTTGGTATGCATTTCCCACACCAGGATCTCGGCGGGACTGTCCGAGTGAATGCGTTGCCCGCCCGACGAAGTCAACCGAACTGCATCGCCCTCGTACAGTTCGCCCGCTCCCTCCATCTGCACCGTGCCCTGGGCGACGAACACGTGCACGAACGGTGCTTCCGGAAGGGTGACCGCGACGCCGGGTTGTAGGCGGGCAACGTGCAGGGCCGCGGATTTCTGGGAGATGCGAATAGCGGACTGGCCGTGATGTTTCTTCATGCCCGAGGCGACGGGAACGAGTCCCCCGCGGATCAACTCGTCGTCGATCTCGAGTTGCTCGTAACCGGGGTCCAGCCCGGGCGAGTCGGGCACGACCCACATCTGGACGAATCTGACCGGCTCCTGGTGGCTTTGCCCGTTCAGTCGCCAGGAATCGTTCTTCTCCGAATGCATGATGCCCTTACCGGCGCTCATGCGCTGCGCGAGTCCCGGATAGATCACACCCGAGTTTCCGATCGAATCCTGGTGGACCAGTGACCCCTTCGTCACCCACGTGACGATCTCCATGTCCCTGTGCCCGTGCGTGTCGAAACCTTGACCGGGCGAGACGATGTCGTCGTTGTTGACGAGGAGGACGCCGTGGTGGGTGTTGTCCGGATCGTAATGCTGGCCGAAAGAGAACGAATGCTTCGAGTCCAACCATGCCACACGGGTTTTGAGGCGATCGCCAGCGCGGTGGATGTCGATGTGGGGCATCGGCGTGTACCCCGACGGGTCGTGTGGGAGGGGAGTTGGAGCGGGCATGTGTCCACTGTACGAGTCGGCGGTCGGGGCTGGTGCCCGGTCGGATAACTTTCGCGCGACGAAAGAAAATGTGTGTGGGGGTCGTTGCTCGGGTAACCGCCACACGGTTCGGCTTCGCCGGCGCGGGACCAGGCGCCGGATCGATAGTGTGAGCAGACCGAGCAACAAGCGGAGGCGAGATACTTTCTTATGACCGATTCCACGCGCGTGAGAACGACCGATCTGGAAGCGGCCCTGCTGGCGTGGGTTCCGCAGCAACGATGGTTTGCAGCAAAGGGCTCGCGGGTTGTTTCTCTGGCAGTAGTTGCCCGAGTGCCCCTGGGCTCGCGGCCCGGGGTGTCGGCGGAACATCTGCTGGTAGACATCGGATTGGACTCGCCCGGCGGCAACGGAGTTCGGATGCAGCGATACCAGGTGCCGCTGGGCTTTCGCACGAACGCCGTCGACGATCTCGTGCGCTGGCAACTTCCGCTGGCGTCGGTCGACTCGGTAGTCTCGGTTGTTTTCGATGGCCTGCGGGACCCGGAGATCATCGCTCTGTACGGCGAGGCGCTCGCCGCTGCCGAGTCCGTCGAATCGATCGACTTTCGGAACGTCGTCGCAAACTCCATCGATCACGGGATGCTCGGACGGGTCCTCGGCGCGGAACAGTCGAACACCTCGGTGATTCTGGGCGAAGTGCTGCTGCTCAAGCTCTTTCGCCAGGTCTCACCGGGGGTCAATCCTGATATCGAGCTGCATCGAGCGCTGGCCGAGACAGGCTGCGAGAACGTCGCTCCGCTGCGCGGGTGGCTGGAGACGGAGCAGGACGGTGAGCTGACGATGCTGGGTATGGCGCAGGACTTCGTCGCCGACTCGGCGGAAGGCTGGACCACCGCATTGGCCTCGGTGCGTGACCTGCTTGCCGGCGATCGCGAACCGCAGGACGCGGCGGCGGATTTCGCGAGCGAGGCACACGCGCTCGGCGCTGCGGTTGCGCAGGTCCACGCCGACCTCGCGCGGCAGCTCGGCACGTCCGAACGACCGTCGGCGAAGTCCGTGGACGAGATCCTCGCTCGCGTGGAGGCAGCCGTCGACGTGGTGCCCGCCCTTGCCGATCACCTTCCCGCCGCCCGTGAGCTGATCGCCCGTGCCGAGGCTGCGGGCATCACCACAGTGCAGCGCATCCACGGAGACCTGCATCTGGGCCAGGTGCTCCGCACACCGTCGAAGTGGTTGCTCATCGATTTCGAAGGCGAACCGGCAAAGACTCTGGAGGAACGCAGGCAGCCGGACAGCGCTCTGCGGGACGTCGCCGGGATGCTTCGGTCCTTCGACTACGCCGCCCATCACCTGCTCCTCGGCAGCGCCGACGCCTCGACGCAGACGTACGAGCGCGCTGCACGCTGGGTACAGCGCAACTCGGACGCGTTCTGCGACGGCTACGCCTCGGTGGCGGGAGGGGACCCGCGTTCTGCGGCGGACCTGCTCGCTGCCTACGAGCTGGACAAGGCTGTGTACGAGGCCGTCTACGAGGCCCGAAACCGTCCGACCTGGCTGGAGATCCCGATGCGCGCCATCAGGAGGCTGGCCTAGCCGCACATCTCAGGCGTATTCGGGGGGAATGGATCCGAGTCGGCCGGCCTGGAAGTCCTCGAAAGCCTGCATCACCTCGGACCTGGTGTTCATCACGAACGGTCCGGCCATGGCGATGGGCTCGCGGATCGGCTGGCCGCCGAGCACGAACACCTCCAGTGGTTCGGTCCGCCGTTCCGACGCTGCGAGCTCGATTGTGTCGCCGCGACCGAGCACAACGGTCTGGCCCTTCTCGACGGGTCGACGTTCGGGGCCGACGGTGCCGGAACCAGCGAGGACGTACACGATGGCATTGAAGCTCGGGTTCCACGGCAGCGACAGCGCAGCCCCCGGCGCGACCGTCGTATGGGACAGCGCGATCGGGGTGTACGTCGCGCCCGGTCCCTGGTGTCCCGCGACCTCACCTGCGATGACGCGCACCAGCGCGCCACCGTCGTTGCTCGAGAGCAGCGCGACCTTGCTGCCGGTGATGTCCTGGTAGCGCGGATGCGCCAGCTTGTTCTCACGCGGCAGGTTCACCCACAGTTGCACACCGTGGAACAGCCCACCCGACTGGACGAGGTGCTCCGGCGGAGCCTCGATGTGCAAGATCCCGGCGCCCGCGGTCATCCACTGCGTGTCTCCGCCGCTGATGGTGCCACCGCCGCCGCCCGAATCCTTGTGCTCCATGATCCCGTCGATCATGTAGGTCACCGTCTCGAATCCGCGGTGCGGATGCCACGACGTTCCCTTCGGCTCACCGGGTGCGTATTCGACCTCGCCCATTTGATCCATATGAATGAACGGGTCGAGCAAGGTGAGGTCTATACCGGCGAATGCTCGCCGAACCGGGAAACCCTCACCCTCGAACCCTGCGGGGGCCGTGGTGACCGACCGGACCGGCCGGGCCACCGCGGTGGCGTCGGGAAGGGGTAGGCGGGGAAGGGCAAGGATGTTTTCGACCGTTACAGCGGGCATATCGATCTCCTCGAAGTCTCAAGTTGATTGACTGATCAACTACCTTCGATACAACAGCGTGCCCGATCAGGTATTCCCAGCGACAGCCCTGCTCGCATCGCAGCCCGGCCCAGCGCTATCGGCTCTCGGTGCTACCGGGTCAGCGTCCCGAGGTCCACCGGCAACTGAATCCCCGTGACGTGCCGGGCCTCGTCGGATGCGAGCCATGCCACCGCGGCTGCGATGTCCTCCGGCTGGCTCATCGGGTCGGGCAACGTACCCATGAAGATCGGCCCCAGCGTCGCGCCGTATTCGCCGAGGAGCGCCATCATGTCGTTCGGCTGCATCCCTGTCTCGACGCCGTGCGGATGAATCGAATTGACGCGTATGCCGAACTGGCCGAGCTCGTTCGCCATCGACCTGCACAGTCCGACGATCCCGTGCTTGCTGGCTGCGTAGTGCGCGAGGAACGGCAGTCCACGCAAACCGGCCACCGAGCTGGTCATCACAATTGAGCCACCGGTGCCCTGTTCGAGCAGAATCGGAACTGCGGCCTTGACCGTGAAGAATGTTCCCGTCAGATTGACATCGAGCGTCTCCCGCCACTGCTCGGGCGTGATCTTCCAGGACATCGCCGCCGAGCAGATGCCGGCGTTGGCGATCACCACATCCAACCGGCCCAACTCGGCCACCCCAGCTTCGAGCGCGGACGACAGAGCGTCGAAATCGCGGATGTCGGTCTTCGAGGCGACTATGCGACGGTCGAGTCCCTCGACGGCCGCGACGGTCTCGGCCAGGTCGGCTGCCGTCGCACCGGCGTAGGACGTGGATTCGAACTCCTCGCACACGTCGACGGCGATGATGTCGGCTCCCTCCGAAGCCAGCCTGACCGCCTCGGCGCGGCCCTGGCCGCGAGCTGCACCTGTGATGAACGCGACTTTGCCCTCGAAACGTGACGTCATAGGATGGACGCTACCGTCGCGACACCGTCGTCAACGTCCGTTCCGGGGTGGATTCGACCGGATCTTCGGCAGCCCAGTACGGTAAGGGACGACACGGGAGGTTTGCAGTTATGGAAAGTATCGGCGCGTTCATCGGAATCGTCGTGGTGGTTCTGACCATTGTCGTGGTTGTCATCGGGTGCACGATGCTGTTCCTGGCGTCGATCAAGCCCGACTTGATGAACTTCGACCTCACTCGTCGCTCTCGCAAGAAGGTCGAGAACGACTCGTCGACTCAGAGCGACAGGATTTAGTTCGGGACGATCAGTCCCGATTCCGCAGTAACACGGACCTCGCGGACGACTTCGTCGGCGACGGGCAACTGGAGACATCGTGAGCGGTTCGGTTGATACGCGGCCTCCCCGCTGCGCGGGCCGTGAACCACTCAAGGCACGCCTGCGAGGTGAATCGCTCCCCGCACAGTTCATCCGCTTCGTACTTGTAGGTGGATCGAGCAACGTCCTCTACGGCGGCCTCTTCCTCACCCTCGCCGGTCTCGGCTCCTTCGTCGCCAACATCGTCGGTATCGCTGCCAGCACCGTCCTGGCCAACGAACTGCACCGGCGCGTCACATTTCACGCCGTCGAGCGTGTCGGCTTCCTCCAGACGCAGTGGGAAGCCGGCGGCCTCGCACTCGCGGCCCTCGTGCTCGGTACCACCGCCCTCGCGGTGGTCAACATCGCCCTGCCAGAAGCGTCGTCGCTGATGCAGATATTCGCTGTCGTCGCGGTCAGCGCAGTCACCGGTGCGATGAGATTCCTCGCCCTACGCGGTTGGGTGTTCTGACCCCCACCCGTCTTCGCCCCGCGCATCTCCGCCCGCCCGTGCCGATGCGGCGATAGGCTGGCCTCGCTCGTGAGCAGCGAGGAGGCCTGTGATGGGTAGGTGGTTCACCGAGACCGTCGTCGACAACGGACGTCTGCCACTGTTCTTTCTGCTCGTGTCCTTCCTGCTTGCGTTCTTGTTCATCAGGTTCAGCGTCCGCATGATTCGAGCCGAAGTGTCGTGGTGGCCGGGCAATGTCACGCCCGGCGGCATGCACATTCACCACGTCATGTTCGGCTTGGTGATGGTGCTCATCTCGGGTCTGGCGCTCGTGGCGATCGCCGACTACGACACACCGGTGGCCAATTGCATTCTGGCGAGCATCTTCGGCATCGGAAGTGCACTGATGCTCGACGAGTTCGCTCTGATCCTGCATCTGCGCGACGTCTACTGGGCCGAGGAAGGGCGAGCGTCGATCGACGCGGTCTTCGCCGCGATCGCGATCACCGGGCTGTACCTGCTCGGCGTGCACCCCATCGGCTTCACCGGTGATTTCGACGCCTACCAGCAGGACGGTTCACTGGGAACATTGGCGCTGGTACTCGGCGGTCTGGCGGTCCAACTCGCGCTCGCGGCGATCACCCTGCTCAAAGGAAAACTGTGGACCGGGCTGGTGGGGTTGTTCGTCGTCCCCCTGCTGATCGTCGGGGCAATCAGGCTGGGACGCCCCAACTCCCCGTGGGCACGGTGGAGGTACGCCGACAAGCCTGCGAAGCAGGCCAAAGCCTGGGGACGCGAAGTGCGGCTCCGTGAACCGGTCGTTCGCGCCAAGATCGTCTTGCAGGAGGCGCTGTCCGGACGGTTCGGAGTTCCCGTCGAGATACCCGCGGCAGTCGAACCCGTGGCGCACACAGCGGCGTCGTCGCCGAAACTGCCCAACCGGTTGCTCTCCCGGCTGCGGTGGAACCGCACGCGGCGGCGGTTGCGGCGAACCCCGTTGTGGCGGTTGCCGATGCTCCTGGTCTCGTTGTCGATCGTATCGGCGATCACCGTGGTGATCCTCGACGCCGAGTTCGCAGAGGGAGACGGATCGGTCACGCTCGAGTCCGACCTCGATATCGGTGCGACCGCGACGCTGCTCGCAGTGATTGCCGGCGGCATGATCACCTTGACCGGTTTGGTGTTCACTGCTATCACCCTCGCCATGCAATTCGGTGCCTCGCAGATTTCCGTGCGTGTGGTGCCGATGCTGCAGCAGGATGCGATCATGCGGTGGTCGATCGGAATGTTCCTGTCCACCTTCGTCTTCGCGGTGATAGTCACCTCGGATCTCGCACTGTCCGGTGAATGGACGGCGCCGGTGCTGTCCACCTCGATAGCAATTCTGCTCTCGTTCGTCAGCGCGTTCCTGTTCGTGGGGCTCGTGGCGCGTGTGGGGATGGTGCTCGACTCCTCACGTCTGCTCCGGTGGATCGCCGCCCAGGGCCGATCCTCGATCATCCGCATGTATCCGCAGGTGGTGCGGAGAATCGAGGGCAGCTCCGAACCGGCGGCTGATCCGCGCGAGCCCGGTCCACTGGAGACATCGTCGACGGTGCGGCTGACACGCCTGTCTCCGGACGGGCGGATATTGCTGGCCGTGGATCTGGATCGCATCCAACGTCTGGCCACCAAGTGGGGTGTGACGGTGGAAATGAAACCGACCATCGGAGAGTTCGTCGCACAGGATGCCGTCCTGTTCGAGGTGCATGGCCCGCACCTTCGCGTGCGACCGCATCAGTTGATGACATGCCTGATCTTCGGCGACACGCACAGCCCGACGGTGAGCCCAGCGGCTGCCCTGCAGGCACTGGTCGATATCGCACTCAAGGCGCTCTCGCCGTCCATCAACGACCCGGGACGCGCGGTGCAGGCCATCGATCACATCGAAGACCTACTGATGATTATCGCCCCTCGGATTCAGCACGAGTCGGACCGATCGGCAACGACTCGTATCAGGGGCACCCGCCGGACCTGGGCCGACTATGTCACCGTGGCCACCGACGAGATTCGGCACTACAGCTCGGGTTCCACCCAGGTCCAACGACGATTGCGATCGTTGCTGCTCACGTTGCTCAACGCGTGCCCGCCCGATCAGCACCCTCCGCTGACAACCCGACTCGACGCGCTCGACGCCCAGGTCCAGCGGGAATGGGAGGGCGAACTCGACATTGCGCTCGCCCGCGCCGCCGATCCGCAGGGGCTCGGTTCGGAGCAGGGTTCCTCCGGCCGAACCCACCCCCTTGTGCTGGGAGTGGAGCCTGCGGAATGACCGTATTCAGGCTGGGAGTGGAGCCTGCGGAATGACCGTATTCAGGCTGGGAGTGGAGCCTGCGGAATGACCGTATTCAGGCTGGGAGTGGAGCCTGCGGAATGACCGTATTGAGGCTGGGAGTGGAGCCTGCGGAATGACGTGCTTCGGTTGTGTGGTGGCTGTGTGAGACTGATCGGTGTGACTTCGGATTCTGTCTCGGCGGCTGCGCCCCAGTGGTTCTGCGACGCGGTTGGTTCGAGACCGGTCGAGTCGGACATCGACGTTCTCGGTGCGTCGGTGCGGGTGCGTATCTGGGATCGCGCGGCGCCGGGAGCCGAGGATGCGCCTGGCGTCGTGTTGGTGCACGGCGGTGCTGCGCATTCGGGGTGGTGGGATCACATCGCGCCGTTTCTTGCGCGGCACTATCGCGTCGCGGCGCTCGATCTGACGGGTCACGGTGACTCAGGGCGACGCGAGGAGTACGGCTTCGAGGTGTGGTCGGCCGAGGTGCTCGCGACGGTGGAACACGCGAACTTCGCCCGTCCGCCGGTGTTGATCGGTCACAGCATGGGCGGGTGGGTCGCGATGGCGTCGGCGACGGACGCCGCGCGCGTCGCCGGTGTGGCGGCCATCGACACGCCGCTGCGATCGTTGTCGCCGGAGCAGATTGCCGCACGCGACAAACGCGCGTTCGGCCCGCTGAAGGTCTATGCCACGCAGGACGAGGCCGTGTCGCATTTTCGGACCGTTCCTGATCAATCCGGTTCCTTGCCGTACGTGATGGACCATGTGGCGCGCGGGTCGCTGCGCGAGGTCGACGGCGGCTGGTCGTGGAAGTTCGACCCGAGGATCTTCGGTAGTGCCCGTCCGACGCCGGATCTGCTGCGCTCCGTGCGTTGCCGGGCTGCGGTATTCCGCGCCGAGCGGGGCTTGGTGACCACGGATGTGGCTTCGGACATGTACGAGTTGTTCGGCAGATCAGCTCCGGTGATCGAACTACCGCTCGCGGGCCATCATGTGATGCTGGATCAGCCTTTGCCGCTCGTATCCGGGCTGCTCACGCTGCTCGCGGACTGGGCTCACTCCGTTGCGCAGGTTGGCGACACCGCGGTCATGTGAACGCCCCCAATAGCTCCCGCGGCGGTCTTGCTACATCTAACAGAGATCGACAGATCTCGCTGTGAGCCGGTCGAGCGGACCTACCCTGACGTAGGTATTCGATTCGAGGAGGCATGTCCATGGTCAGGGATCTGACACAGCTGGAGCTGCTAGCGGAGCTCGTTCCGGTTGCGGAGGACAACGTGAACCGGCACATCGCCGCCGCGAAGGAGTGGCACCCCCACGACTACGTGCCGTGGGACGAGGGCCGCAACTTCGCCGCGCTGGGTGGGGTGGACTACGACCCGGAGCAGAGCAAGCTCTCCGATGTCGCCAAGGCCGCGATGATCACCAACCTGCTCACCGAGGACAATCTGCCCTCCTACCACCGTGAGATCGCGGAGAACTTCTCGCGGGACGGTGCGTGGGGCACCTGGGTGGGACGGTGGACGGCGGAGGAGAACCGCCACGGCATCGTGATGCGCGACTACCTCGTCGTCACCCGCGGTGTCGACCCCGTCGCGCTCGAGCAGGCCCGCATGATCCATATGACCAACGGCTTCGCCTCGCCCATCGGTTCGCACAGTGGGTTGCTGCATTCGGTGTCGTACGTGACGTTCCAGGAATTGGCGACGCGCGTCTCGCACCGCAACACCGGCAAGGTGTGCGACGACCCGATCGCGGACCGGATGCTCCAGCGCATCGCTGCCGACGAGAACCTGCACATGATGTTCTACCGCAATATCTGCGGCGCGGCGCTCGATATCGCACCGGACCAGACGCTCGAGGCGGTCAGTCACATCGTGACGAACTTCCAGATGCCCGGTGCCGGCATGCCGAACTTCCGTCGCAACGGTGTACTCATGGCCAAGCACGGCATCTACGATCTGCGTCAGCACCTCGAGGACGTCGTCTGGCCGGTCCTGCGCAAGTGGCGCATCTTCGAGCGTGAGGACTTCACCGCTCGCGGTGAGAACACTCGCGAGGAACTCGCTGTCTTCCTCGAAGACCTCGAGCGCCAAGCAACCAAGTTCGAGGAGATGCGCGACCGCTCCCTCGCCCGCGAAGCCAAGAAGCTGGAACGCCAGGCGTCCTAGAGCAGTTGCTCGGGTGCCTCGTCTGAAAACTGGAGTTCGAACTGACTACCACGGCCACCAAGCTCGCCGAACTGACCGACAAATTGGAGGCAGCCCGCAGTCCGGGCAGTGATCGCGCGATAGCCAAGCGCGCTGCTGCCGGGTTGCCGGGCCCACGAGACCGGATCGACGCACTTCTCGATCCGGGTAGCTTCATCGAGTACGGCGCATTGATGAAAGCGCCTGGTAGCCCGGATAATCCGCTCGGTGACGGTATCGTGACGGGCAGAGGGACAGTCGGTGGGCGGCCGGTAATCGTCTACTCGCACGACAACACCGTCTTCGGTGGGTCGCTCGGTGAGATGTTCGGGCGCAAAGTGGTCTCGATGATGGAACTTGCGGCCAGGACTGCGTGCCCGCTCATCGGGATCAATGACTCCGGTGGTGCCCGTATTCAGGACGCCGTGACCTCGCTGGCGTTCTACTCCGAGATCGGCCGACGGCAGCGGTTGCTCTCCGGTCTCGTTCCCCAGATCTCCATCATGCTGGGTAAATGCGCTGGAGGAGCGGCATATTCACCTGCGTGCACCGATTTCGTCGTCGCCGTCCAGGATCAGTCCTTCATGTTCGTCACCGGGCCGGACGTACTCAAAGCGGTTACCGGAGAGTCAATTTCGGCAGAGGATCTCGGTGGAGCAACGAAGCAAGCAAGCTACGGAACCGTGCATCACGTCTCGAAGTCCGAGTCCGACGCGTTCGAGTGGGTGAAAACGTTGCTCGGATACTTGCCGAGCAACTGCCATGAGCAAGCTCCGCTCGTCAACCCCGGGCTCGAGCCGTCGATCACCGAGTCCGATCTCGGTCTCGACACGTTCCTGCCGGACTCGGACAACACCGCATACGACATGCACGACATCATCATGAGGGTGTTCGACGACGGAGACTTCCACGAGATAGGTGAGCTGTACGCGCCCAACGTCATCACGGCGTTCACGCGTGTGGACGGCCGGACGGTGGGCGTTGTCGCAAACCAGCCCACGTATCTGAGTGGGGCGTTGGACATCGCAAGCTCGGAGAAGGCAGCTCGCTTCATCTACATCTGTGACGCCTTCGCCATCCCGGTCGTGTTTCTCGTCGACATCCCCGGATACCTTCCAGGTCTCGAGCAGGAACGCGCCGGCGTCATCTACCGCGGCGCGAAACTGTTGGCGGCCGTGATCGAATCGACCGTACCCAAGGTGACTGTTGTTATTCGGAAGGCGTACGGGGGCGGCTACGCGGTGATGGGTTCGAAGAATCTCGGTGCCGACCTGAACTTCGCGTGGCCTACCGCGAGAATTGCGGTCATGGGAGCGGAGGGGGCCGTCGGATTGCTGCGGCGTCGCGAGATCGAGGCGGCGGGGGCCGATGGTCCGCGCGTGCGGCAGCAGTTCATCGATTTCTACAACGAGCATGTCGCGACGCCGTACACCGCTGCTGAGCGGGGTTACATCGACGCGGTGATCGAGCCTTCGCAGACGCGGCTGGAGATCCGTCGTGCGCTCAAGCTGCTGGCAGACAAGACCCCGGAACCGCTGCCGCCACGCCGGCGCTCGCTGCTACGACCGGTGTAGGCGCCTCCGCCGCATGTGAGTGGAAATACATAGCCCTCTATGTAGTTTCACTCACATGCGGCGAAGCCGCCATACTTCGGGTGTGAGCGAATTCTGGGACCGCATATCCGCGGTGAGTCCTGATCCACCGGTGTGGATCGTCCAAGTAGCAGCGCTGGCCGCGCTGGCGATAGTGCTGATCCCGCAGACGTGGCGTATCGCGCGCAACGTGGTGACCATCGCGCACGAGGGTGCGCACCTGTTCGTCGCGCTGATCACGGGTAGGCAGCTGATGGGACTGCGCCTGCACTCGGACACCTCGGGTGTGGCGATTTCCAAGGGCAAGCAGACGGGCCTCGGCGTCATCGTCATGACCTTTGCGGGCTACGTCGGCCCGTCGCTCCTGGGACTCGGGGCGGCCTTCGTGCTCGGCACGCAACATGCGTCGGCGGTGCTGTGGATAGGTATCGTCTCGATTGCGCTGATGCTGTTGATGATTCGCAACCTCTACGGATTGTTGTCGCTGGTGGTGGTCGGCGCCGTGCTGTTCGTCGTGTCGTGGTGGGGCACCGGTGAGCAACAAGTTGCTGCGGCGTACTTCATCACCCTTTTTCTGCTGATTGCGGGCCCGCGTCCCGTCCTCGAACTGCAACGCTCGCGCAGCGCGGGACGGGCACGCGACTCCGACGCCGATCAGCTGGCCAGGTTGACGTTTCTGCCGGGAATCGTCTGGGTGGGCCTGTTCCTGCTGGTCACGCTCGGATGTCTTGCACTGGGCGCGTGGCGGATTCTGGCTCCGGTGCAGTGACATCGACACTGGCCTCGGGGGCAGTGAAGTAGAACATGGCTCTCCGGGCGTCGACCTGTTGCTCGGTGATGGCCAGCTGACCGCGACCACGGCTGAAGAATGCCGTGAGCCAGGAGATCACCGTGGTCAGGCGGCTACGGAAGCCGACGATGTAGACCAGGTGGACGAGCAGCCACATGATCCAGGCGATGAAACCGGTGATCTTGATCGGCCCGATCTGCGCAACCGCGCTGAACCGCGAGACAGTCGCCATGGATCCCTTGTCGAAGTACCGGAAGGGTTTACGTTCGGGTGCGGGTCTACCGGACCGCACGGCTTCGACACCGTCTTCGATGACACGGGCTGCGTAGCGTCCACCCTGGATGGCGACCTGCGCGATGCCGGGAAGATTGTCCAGTGCCATCATGTCGCCGACGACGAATACCTCGGGATGGCCGGGGAGCGAGAGGTCCGGTTCAACGAGGACGCGACCAGCGCGGTCGATCTCGGCACCGGACTGCTCGGCGAGCGTTCTTCCGAGAGGGCTGGCGGCGACGCCCGCGGACCACACCTTGGTCCGGGCACCGATGCGTCGGATGGTGCCGTCGGCATCCTTGACCGACAGGCCACCGAAGTCGACGTCGGTGACCATCGCGCCGAGTTGGATGTCGACGCCCATCTTTCTCAAGCGTCGGGCGGCCGCCTCGCCGAGTGAGTCGGCGAACGGCGGAAGCACCTTCGGTGCCGCATCGAGCAGTACGACGCGTGCGCTGCGACTATCGATATGGCGGTAGGCACCGTCGAGTGTCTTATTCGCGAGTTCGGCGATCTGGCCGGCCATTTCGACGCCCGTGGGTCCGGCGCCAACGACGACGAAGGTGAGCAGCCGAGCGATCTCGTCGTCATCTGTGGCGAGTTCCGCCTGGTCGAAGGCGCCGATGATGCGGCCGCGTAGCTCGAGGGCGTCATCGATGGTCTTCATGCCGGGCGCGAACTCGGCGAAGTGGTCGTTGCCGAAGTAGGACTGACCCGCGCCTGCGGCGACGATGAGGCTGTCGTAAGGGGTTTCGGTGACGCGTTCGAGGAACTGAGAGGTGACGGTTTTCGACTCGAGGTCGATGGCACCCACCTCGCCGAGAATGACGGAGGCGTTGTGCTGATCTTTGAGGATCAAGCGGGTGGACGGCGCGATCTCGCCCTCGGACAGGATGCCCGTCGCCACCTGGTAGAGCAGGGGTTGGAACAGGTGGTGGGTGGTCTTGGCTATCAAAGTGACGTCGACATTGGCCTTGCGAAGTTGCTTGGCTGCGAACAGTCCGCCGAACCCGGAGCCGATAATGACGACGCGGTGCCGGTGAACTCGTTGTGCGAGCGCCGGTGTGAGTTCGGGTGAGTTGGACGCGGACATGGGTGTGTCCTTCCATGTTCGGGACGTCCGTGTGCGGGCCGTCGTGTGTGCTGTGTCACTATGTACTTGAAGGCTACAGCACTGCATGTCTGAATGTTAAGACAATTACGGTCGAGTCCGGATCGCGCAGCGGCCTCGCCTAATGCACGTAGGTTGCTACCTAATGATGATAGGCTCTTGTCATGGACAGGCTGCCCCTCAATCGATCCGTGGTGACGGAGCGCGGTGCGCGACTCGCTGACGCGACCGGGTTCGATTCGTTGAGCCTCGCCGCGGTTGCCCGATCGTTCGGCGTGCAAACACCCAGCCTCTACTCGCACGTCAAGGACCTCGCTGACCTCCGGGATGGCATTACCGCCCTGGCCCTCGGTGAACTCGCAGCGAACATCGGCGAAGCCATAGCCGGTCGATCGAAGAAGGATGCGCTGGTGGGTTTCGCGATCACCCACCGTCAGTATTCGACCGAACATCCGGGCCGGTGGGCGTCCTTGCAGCGGCGTGCAGGGCAGGCCGCCGTCGACACAGACGCCGCCCGCCGCATCGTGCAGGTGACCGACGCCGTCCTGATCGGCTACGACATCGCCGGCCCCGATCGGACTCACGCCACGCGCATCATCGGTAGCGCATTGAGCGGGTTTCTGAACCTCGAACGAAGCGGAAGCTTCGCGCACAGCCTGCCACCGGCCGAGCAGTCGTGGCCGGAACTGATCGACGCCCTCGACTTCCTCCTGACTCATTGGCACAACCGCGGCACCGCCCGCCAGAAGGCAACTCCATGATCACCACACGCCTCACTCACGAATTTGTCCGCGGTGCAGTCGAACTCGAATCGACCGACCGCGGCGTGCGTCCCCACAGACTCCCCCGGTTGATTCGAGAACGGTTCGCCGATCCGCAGCTCGCCCTCATGGAAGCGCAGCCGTCCGGGGTACGGGTCGCCGTGCGTACAACGGCCGTCGACATCTCCTTGGAGGTGCACGCCACCCGCATCACGTACCGCGGCGCGACGCGTGCCCGCGGCGCCATCGACGTGGTGGTCGACGACGTCTTCCGCCATTCTCACGTCCTCACCGGCGGGGACGCCATCGAGATGGACGTGCAGACCGGTACCCGAACCTTCGAGCCGGGGGCACCCGAGCTCGTCACCGTCACCGACCTTCCGGCCGGGCAGAAAACGGTCGAGATCTGGCTCCCTCACAACGAACAGGTAGATCTGATCGCACTGCGTTCGGATGCTCCATTGCAGCCTGCACCGACGAGCGGGCCGGTGTGGTTGCACCACGGCAGCTCGGTCAGCCACGGTTCCAACGCCACGAGCCCCACTCGCATCTGGCCCGTGGTCGCGGCGCGACACGCCGGCGTTCAGGTACGCAACCTGGGGTTCGGCGGCAGCGCGCTCGTGGATCCGTTCATGGCTCGCCTCATGCGTGACACTCCAGCGGACATGATCACCGCCAAACTCGGACTCAATGTGGTGAACCGCGACTCCATGAGGCTCCGCAGCTTCGTTCCCGCCGTTCACGGGTTCCTGGACACTATCCGTGACGGCCACCCCACCGCGCCGCTGCTGCTGATTTCGCCCATCCAGTGCGCGATCCACGAGGACACACCGGGCCCCGGCGCGATCGATCCGAACACGCTGGGCACCGACTCGGTGCAGTTCGTTGCGACTGGATCGAAAGGTGATACCGCCCTGGGGCGCTTGACACTTCGGGTCATTCGGGACGCCTTGACGGAGATTGTCGACAGCAGGTCCGACGATCCGAACCTGCACTACCTCGACGGTCGCGCACTTTACGGCGAGAGCGACGCACAGCGCTATCCGCTCCCCGATGGCCTGCACCCGGACACAGACACTCACGCCCTCATGGGAAAGCGCTTCGCGGACAGAGTATTTGGGCCGGGAGGTGCGTTCGGGAAAGCTCGTCCCCGAGCGGCTGCCACCGGCTAGTGGTTCGTGTTTGAAGTCGTTTTACGGGTTGCCTTCTCGGGGACTGTCTCCGGGCGTTTTCGTCCAGACGAACGGTGTTGCGCGGGCGTACGTTGGAGGCGATACCGAGGAACAGATCACGCAGGATCAACGGCGTCCATCCCTCCACCACGACGCCCACTGTGCGGCCGATCGAGCACGCGATTTCGGTGAGGTTTCGTTGGCCACAACGCCGAGGATGGCCCATTGCGTTTTGCAAGCTACCTGGTTACGCTCTGGAATCACCTGAAGGATTCGCCATGGAGGAAGGCGTAAGTCCCATGTCCGATGCTCTCGCCGACCCAGTGTCCACCGATGCGGTCGCCCGGTTCCGGCATGCGACCACCGACAATGATATCCCCGCCCTGCTCCACACCTTGACCGACGATGCCGAGCTCGTCTCACCGCTGTCGGGGCGGCTCGTATTCCGCGGTCGTGCTGATCTGACCCCACTGCTCACCCTCGTCTATCGAGCGGTCAGCAACCTGCGATGGACCGACACCCTCGGCACCGGTGACACCCGAGTCCTGTTGGGCGAAGCCAGGTTCGGGCCCTTTCGGATGACCGAAGCGATGGTGCTCGACCTCGCTCCCGACGGCCGAATCCAGCGGATGCGTCCACACCTGCGACCCTGGCTCGCGCTCACCGCGGTCGCGATGTGGTTGGGTCCGAATCTGCTCCGGCACCCCGGAGCGGTTCGCCGAGCCGTAGGCTCTAGACAGTAGGCACGGGACCACCGAGCTCGTCGACCAGCCAGCCGGGTATGAGTTCGAGTGTGCGAGTCACGCCGATGTCGGTGCGGAAGCGGTCGTCGTGGCTGGAGTGCCGCGGCTGCGATGTCGGCATCGCCGAAGGTCTCCGCGCCCCGCAACTGGGGAATCGCTTCAAGTTTATCCCTGTCACCGTCGATCAACCCGAGAGGTGCATTGCGCATCCCATTTTCCCACCTAGGAACTGTCAAATGAATTGAAACACGCGACACTAGCTCCGGTTGCCAGCCTTGGTTCGCCGAATCCTCGCTCCGGACGAAGGATGGTCGGCGGCGCCGGCACGCTCAGCGAAGGACCCTGGGGTCAAGTCGAGCCGTCGCAGCAACTGCGCGTTGGCCGCGACGATGACCGTCGACAGCGACATCAGGATCGCTCCGATCGACATCGGCAGCACGAATCCGACCGGTGCCAGCACTCCTGCCGCTAGCGGAACGGAGATGAGGTTGTATCCCGCAGCCCACCAAAGGTTCTGCTTCATTTTCCGGTAGGAGGCTTGAGAGAGTTCTATCACCGACAGCACTGATCGTGGGTCGTCGCTGGCTAGGATCACTCCCGCCGACGCGATCGCAACATCAGTACCCGCGCCGATCGCGATGCCGACGTCGGCTTGCGCGAGCGCGGGCGCATCGTTGACTCCGTCGCCGACCATTGCCACGGTCCGGCCTTCTCGTTGAAGATCAGCGACTTTCTGGGATTTGTCTTCCGGTTTGACTCCCGCGAAGTAGCGATCAGCACCGAGTTGGCTGGCGACGGATTTCGCTACTGCATCGGCATCGCCGGTGATCATGACCACCTCGATCCCGCGCGCGTGGAGCGCGTCGATCGCCGCGGGTGATTCCGGCCGGATCTCATCGGCCAACGCGAGCGCGCCGATCACGGCGCCGTCTGCGAGAACGTGGAGGATGATCGCCCCGTCGCCGCGCCACCGATCAGCGACCGCAAGTTCGGCCGCATGCTCCTGCTCGAGAACCGCCGGCCCGCCGACCTGGATCCGGGTTCCGTCGACGTCAGCGGATACCCCGACAGCTGGCGACGACTGGAAGTCGGAGGCGTCCGGGACGGTCAAGTGCCGTTGCCGTGCGGCGTCGACGATGGCGCGTGCCAGAGGATGCTCGGAATCGGCCTCAGCGGCCGCGGCCCACGCGAGGACCTGATCGGCGGTGCGGCCGTCGGTCACTTCGATCGCGGTGACGGTGGGTTCGCCTTTGGTCAGTGTTCCTGTCTTGTCGAACAGCACGGTGTCCACTGTCCGCATGGTCTCGAGGGCCAGCCGGTCTTTCACCAAAATGCCGCCTCGGGCGGCTCTTTCGGTGGCGATGGAGACCACCAGGGGAATGGCCAGGCCGAGGGCGTGCGGGCAGGCGATGACCAACACGGTGATCGTCCGGATGATGGCATAGTCGGGCATTCCGAACAGCGTCCACACGGTGGCGGTAACGACTGCTGCGCCGAGTGCGAACCAGAACAACCACCCCGCTGCGGTGTCCGCGATGCGTTGGGCGCGTGAGGTCGAGTTCTGGGCGTCGGCGACCAAGCGGCCGATCCCGGCGAGGGCGGTGTCCTCTCCTACTGCGGTGACCTGGACACGAAGTCCGGAATCGGTGGCCACCGTCCCAGCAACGACCGCCTCGCCCTCGCCGCGGCGGACGGGGCGCGATTCACCGGTGATCATGGATTCGTCCATGCTCGCCGTTCCGGAAACGATGGTGCCATCGGCGGGCACTCGTCCGCCGGGGCGGACGATCATGACATCGCCGAGCTGCAGCTGGTCTGGAGATACCGACACCACGTTTTCGCCCTCGACTCGTTCGGCGGTGTCGGGTAGCAGCGCTGCCAGTGAGTCCAGGGCAGAGGTGGTCTGAGCGAGCGACCGCATTTCGATCCAATGCCCGAGTAGCATGATGACGATCAGCAGGGCCAATTCCCACCAGAAGTCGAGCTGATGGTCCAGTACGCCGAGGCTTGCTCCCATCGACGCGACGAATGCGACCGTGATCGCCAATCCGACAAGAAGCATCATTCCTGGTGTACGCGAGCGTATCTCGCTGACTGCGCCAGTGAGGAACGGCGATCCGCCCCAGGCGAACATCACTGTGCCCAGGACTGGGGAAATCCAGTTGATCCACGACGCGTCGGGCAGCGAGTAGCCGACCAGCATCGCGAACATGTTGGAGGCGAGGACCACCGGGACGGCGAGGACGAGCATGAACCAGAAGAGCCGTCGGAACATGCCGACGTGATCACCGTGCCCATCATGACCGCTGTGGCCGGTGTGCTCGCCATGTTCGGAGTGGGCTGCGCTATGTGTTTCGTGACTTGCCTCATGCCCGCTGTGTTGCAGCGTATTCGGCTGGTCTGCCTGTCCGGAATCGACGTCCGGATTTGTGTGGTGGTTCATCGTACGAGTCCTAACCGTCCAACTAGTTCGATGGCTATGGGATGCGCGGATCTGCGGGGGCCGGTTCGGCGGAGTATCCGGCTTCACGAACGGCGGCGATGACCTCCGCCTGATCCAGATCGGCGACACCTATCACCGTCAGCGTTCCCGCCGACGCCGATACGGTCGCTGACTCCACTCCAATCACTGCACTGACTTCTTCGCGGACCGATGCCTCGCAGTGACCGCAGGTCATGCCGCTGACTCGGTAGTTCGTGTTCGTCATGCTTGCTCCTTCATCGGTATCATACCCCCTAGGGGTATCAACGTCGCATGTCGGACCATACCCCCTCCCGGTATATTTGGGAAGGGGAACTTTCTGAGGGCCTTGGAGGAGAAATCGTCGAGCGCACGCGACGGATTCTCAGGAGAGCGAGGAGGCCGATTCGTCGCCGTCGGCGCTGGAATCGAGTCGACAATTGCGGACCCAACCTGACCTCGATTGTCCATAGCGTCACCGTCGTACCGGAGAACACGACGCACGAGGGGCGAGGGCACGATGATCCACACGACAGGGTTGACCAAGACATTCAGCAGAGGAAAAGCGACGGTGGAGGCTGTTCGCGGTATCGATCTGCACGTGAAGGAGGGCGAATTGGTTGCCCTGCTGGGGCCGAACGGCGCGGGGAAGTCGACGACGCTTCGCATGCTCACGACACTGCTGGCACCGACGTCGGGGTCGGCGACGGTCGCAGGCCACGACATCACCACCGAGCGCGACGCCGTGCGGCGCAATCTGGGATACGTCGGACAAGGCAACGGTGGTGGGCACAATCAGCGAGTCCGTGACGAGTTGATCACGCAGGGTCTGTGCTACGGGCTCTCGAAGCAACAGTCCGGCACGCGAGCGGACGAATTGTTGGCTGCGCTGGAATTGTCCGACCTGGGCAGAAGGACAGTATCGACGTTGTCGGGAGGGCAGCGTCGTCGGCTGGACATCGCTATCGGACTGGTGCACCGACCGCCCCTGTTGTTCCTCGACGAGCCGTCGACCGGCATGGACCCGCAAAGCCGAGCAAACCTGTGGGAGCACATCCTTCGACTTCGCCGGGAGATGGGCACCACCATCGTGCTGACGACGCACTACCTGGACGAGGCCGACTCGATGGCCGAGCGGGTCATCGTCATCGACAAGGGATCGGTCATCGCCGACGACACCGCCGATGCCCTCAAAGCCGAGCTCGCTGGAGATCTCGTCACACTCACCGCCGAGAGCAGAGACGCCGCGGAGTCCCTCGCGTCGATCGTGGGACGTCTCGACCTCGTGCGGGATGTGACGGTGTCGGGGAGTCGGCTCAATATTCGCGTGGTTCGCGCCGAGAAGGCATTGCCGGCATTGATCCGGCTGAGCGAACGCCACGGGATCGGTATCGAGGCCGCCGACATGTCGCGGCCGACCCTCGACGATGTCTTCCTCGGCCTCACCGGCCGCAGTCTCCGCGAAACCGCAGCAGCGTAGGGGTGAAGAACATGAACGTATTGAGTGGAAGTGCCATCGTGATGACCCGGGAACTGCGCCCCACAGTGCGCGATCCCTTCACCGTCGTATTCAGTCTGACCCAACCATTGATACTGCTGGCCCTCTTCGGGCCGCTGCTTACCGACGTGCCCGGCCTCGGTGACGGAAACGTCTGGGACTGGTTCGTCCCTGGGGTGCTGGCGATGATCGCAATCTTCGGCACCTCGATGACGGGTTCGAATCTACTGACGGAGCTGCACGACGGATCGCACGAGAGAATGCTCGTCACGCCGCTGCCGAGGTCGTCACTGCTGATCGGCCGGGCCGTCAAGGAGCTGGTTCCTCTTGCTGCACAGGCGGTTCTGATCATTCTCGTCGCGCTGCCGCTCGGTCTGTCGGTCAACCCGATCGGCGCGGCGATCGGCATCCTGATACTGGGCGTGTTCGGCATCGGGCTCGGCGCGCTGTCCTACGCTCTTGCACTCGCGGTGCAGGCGCAGGACTGGGTTTTCTGGGCAATACAGCAGACCCTGATGTTTCCGCTGCTGATCCTGTCCGGCACCATGCTGCCCCTCGACAACGCCCCCGGATGGATGCAGTTTCTCGTCGACATCAACCCGCTGGGCTACGTCGTCGACGCCGAACGGGCGCTGTTCGCAGGCGACTTCGCGAGTTCGACGGTACTTCATGGCGGCGTCGCGGCGGTGACGGTTGCCGCGGTGGGCCTGGGCGTCGGGGTTCGTGCGATGAGGCGCTGATTGATTCGCTACGTTCACAACGCCACCATGTGTTTACATCCGACGGTGGCGTTGTGAACGAATGCTGGGTGTGTGAACAGTCGCTAGAACACCACCCACAGCAACGACGCCAGAGCGAACACCGCCAGTCCGAGCGTCGTCTCCATGACCGTCCACGTTTTGAGCGTCGTCTTCTCGTCCATGCCGAAGAACCGGCTGACGAGCCAGAAGCCGGAATCGTTGACGTGGGAGAGCACGGTGGCGCCGGCGGCGAGGGCGAATACCAGCA
Source organism: Rhodococcus sp. I2R (assembly GCF_020889545.1). Lineage (NCBI taxonomy): Bacteria > Bacillati > Actinomycetota > Actinomycetes > Mycobacteriales > Nocardiaceae > Rhodococcus > Rhodococcus sp. I2R. The sequence goes on along the minus strand of NZ_JAHUTG010000007.1, from coordinate 69,835 downwards.
AGGCGATCTTGAAGTTGCTGAGATCCTGCTCGCCCACCTGGACAGCGATGAGACCCGCGGTCGTGGTCAATGCGACGGTCGCCGAACCCTGGGCCACGCGCAGCGCGGTAGCGATCAAGAAGGCCTGCAGCATGATCGGCAGTCCCAGATCCGAGAGCGAGGACGTGAGCGACTGGCCGATACCGCTGGCTCGCAGTACGCCACCGAACATGCCGCCGGCACCGGTGATGAGAATGATCGCGCAGACCGGTCCGAGGGCCTGATCCATGTACTTCGCGGCATCGGCCACGGGGAAGCGGCCCGGTGCCAGCAGGAACAGAGCAAGCAGGACGGTGATGAGCAGGGCGATCGGAGTCTGACCGATGAGTGTGAGCGCGGCCGCCCATGTCGAATCGCCGTCCACCACGCCGGCCGCTGCCAGGGTGTTGACGCCGGTATTCAACGAGATGAGTACAAGCGGCGTCAGGAGAATGAGCAGGACGGTACCGAATTTCGGCGACGGCTCGAATCGCACCGGTGCGTTCGGGTCCTTGCTTCCGTCACTGTCAGTGTCGCCGTCAGTGTCGCCGTCACTGTCGCGGTCACTGTCGCTGTTGCCGCTACCACCTGTCATGGGGCCGGCGAACAGATCGACCGTAGTGACCTGGACGCGTCGTCCCAACGCGGTGCCGACGAGGTAGGAGCCGACGAACCACGCCACCACCGCGACCGGAACACCGACGACGAGCGCAGTGCCGATGTCGCCGCCGAGCAGTTCCGTCGCTGCAACGGGACCGGGATGCGGCGGAACGATGGCATGCATGGCAGCGAAGGCGCCTGCTGTCGGCAGCGCGTACAGCAGCACCGAACCGCCGAAGCGTCGGGCGACGGTGTAGATGATCGGTAGAAAGACCACGAGTCCGGCGTCGAAGAAGATCGGGAAGCCGAAGATGAGGGCTGCGACACCGAGTGCCAGTGGCGCTCGTTTCGCGCCGAAGCGGTTGATCAGCGTGTCCGCCAAAACTTGTGCGCCACCAGTTATTTCGAGTAGTCGCCCTATCATGACGCCGAGGGCGACCAGTAGCGCGACCGAACCGAGGGTGGAGCTGAAGCCTGACATCAAGGCGTCCGGAACGTCGGCGAGGGGAATCCCGGCCACGACAGCGGTGACTGCGCTGACCAGGACGAGGGAGACGAAGGCGTGCAGCTTGACCTTCATGATCAGGAAAAGTAGGACCGCCACAGCGGCGGCAGCTATCAACAGCAAAGTGGTCGTACCGTATGCCGGTTCGATCGGATCCATGACTACCTCGTTCGTTCGGCTCGAAATTCGACCCTATCGAACATTCACAGTGTCGCGGGGGGTTTGAAATCCAAATGTGGAACTATGCGCCAGACCAGAAAAGCCGGTACATCCGTACGGGTTTATCGAGGCCAGGGAGGGGTACGTGCCTGTCATGAGTGATGCAGGTCACCGGGCAGGCGGTGTGCGTGAACAGGCCCAACGACATGCCGCGGCGGCCAGGATGAAGATGAAACACCGGCGCGAGCAGCAACGTGGGGGACTGGGGGGATACGTCGCCGAGCACGCAGGCGACTGGAGTCTCGAGGATCAGAACACCGAGGCGATGGACCGTCAGGTGAGGTTCTGGCGGTTCATTACCGACAAGTGGTTCCGGATGGAGATCGACGGGTGGGAGAACATCCCCGAGCCGCCTGTCCTGGTCGTCGGAGTGCACTCGGGTGCGCCGTTCGTATGGGACGCATGGACTGTCGGTGCGCAATGGTGGCGCCGATTCGGTGAGAAACGGACCCTGCACGGAACGGCGCACGACGCTTTGATGGCGTTTCCGGTGATCGGACGGGTGTTCCGATCCATGGGTGTGCTGCCTGCAGCGCCTGACTCGATGGCGACAGCCCTGGCCGAGGGACGCGATGTCATCGTCTGGCCGGGCGGAGAGGTGGACTCGCTGCGGCCGTGGAGCGAACGCGACGTCGCTACTCTCGGTGGGCGCACCGGATTCATCCGTCTCGCCATCCGCATGGGGGTGCCGATCGTGCCCGTCGCGACCGTCGGTGGGGCCGACGCCATGCCCGTTCTCATTCGGGGCGACAAGCTCGCGCGCACGCTGAAGCTGGACCGATTCGCCCGCTTGAAGGTCTTCCCGATCGCACTGTCGCTGCCCTGGATCATCGCGCCGGCTGCACTGCCGCAAATCCCGCTACCCGCCAAGATCCGTACCCGCTTCATGTCGCCGGTCAGCGTCGAGCACGACACCGAACTGTGCGAAAACGAGGAGTACGTCGAGGCGAAATACAACGAGGTGCGTGAGCGGATCCAGGACGGCATGGATGCTCTCGCAGCCAAGCGCAAGTTCCCGCTCTTCGGGTAGTAGCGGTAGCGCTAAGCTCACCTCATGGATCGACCTGCGGTAGTACTGGAGAACGAGGAAGCCGTCTACGACTTCTACCTGCGCCATCAGCAGAACCGTCAGGTGGCGCGGGTCGCCTACGCAGCACTTGCCCAGCGCTTCAAACCGCGGGTGAGTTATCCCGACGGTGCACGAGAAGATCTGCGCCGGCTCATCTACGACGACACCAGGATCATCATCGCGGTCAATCACCTGAGCGAGACCGATCCGTACACGGTTGCAGCGACAGCGTGGGCGAGTCCGCTGCGCGCTGTAATCGGCAGGACCCGGGTGTTGGCGAAGGATGAACTCTTCCAAGAACCCAAGCAGCGCAGGCGAATCGACATGATGGGCGGCATCCCGGTCTTCCGCGGAAAGAACCATGGAATGCGCGCAGTGAACGCTGCAGGCAAGGCGATGATGGATGTCAGTGCCCAACGCCTCCAGCGGGGCGACGATCTCGCTGTCTTCCCGGAGGGCACGTGCAACCTCGAGGACCCGACCAAGGTTCAGCACGTCGGCAGCGGACTCGGCCACATCGTGGCACGCGCTCGAGAACGCGGCGTCGAACCGGTGCTGGTGTGCGTGGGTCTGAGCTACGGACCCGGCAGTGAAAGGCTCAAGTCGGCCAGCGTTTACATCGACAACCCGATCACCGAGCTTCCGGCCAAGCCGATCGCCATCACCCGCGTCGTCACCGACGGAATGCAGAAGGCGCTGGACGGCGCGGTGGCCGCCTACTGAACCGTGCCGCAGGTATTGGTAGAAACAATTCTCGGACGTTCTCATCGATCGCAACTACCAGGAGCAGCCCATGAGTGATGCAATCAGAACCGCCGTAGTGACCGGAAGCGCACGTGGCATCGGCGCCGCAGTCGCCCGACGTCTCGCGCAGGACGGTTTCGGCGTCGCCGTCGTCGATCTGGACGAAGCGGCCTGCGCAGACACGGTCCAGGCCATCAAGTCCGCAGGCGGTCAGGCCATCGCCATCGGCGCCGACGTCGCCGACGAGGATTCGGTCAAGACCGCGGTGGACCGCATCGCTTCCGAGTTCGGCGCCCCGACCGTTCTCGTCAACAACGCGGGAATCACTCGTGACAACCTGCTGTTCAAGATGACCGTCGGCGACTGGGACTCCGTGTTGGGTGTTCACCTGCGCGGATCGTTCCTCATGACCCGCGCGATCCAGAAGCACATGATCGACGCGAAGTGGGGACGCATCGTCAACCTGTCGAGTACCTCGGCACTCGGCAATCGCGGCCAGGCCAACTACTCCGCCGCCAAGGCCGGTATGCAGGGCTTCACCAAGACCCTGGCGATCGAGCTCGGCAAATTCGGCGTCACCGCCAACGCCATTGCACCCGGATTCATCGAGACCGAGATGACCGCGGCCACGGCCGAACGCGTGGGAGTTCCATTCGAGGACTTCAAAGCCGCTGCCGCCGCACAGATTCCGGTCAACCGTGTCGGACATCCTGACGATATCGCGCACCTCGCATCGTTCTTCGTCAGCGAGGGCGCGGGCTTCATCTCCGGCCAGGTCGTCTACGCCGCAGGTGGCCCGAAGGACTGATCGCACGCTACCCCCCCACGACGCATGAATGGGCCATTGCAACTGTCTAGGCGTTGCAATGGCCCATTCATGCCGAACAGGGGGAGGGTTTACGAGTACGAGTAGAACCCCTTGCCGGACTTGCGCCCGAGCATCCCGGCGTCGACCATGCGCTGGAGCAGAGGGGGCGGCGCGTAGTGCGGCTCCCGGAACTCGGCGTACAGGGATTCGGCGACGGCCAGGGTGACGTCGAGTCCGACCGTATCGGTCAGACGCAACGGGCCCATCGGGTGTGCGCACCCGTTGACCATGCCGTCGTCGATGTCCTCCGCACTGGCGAAGCCGGATTCGAGCATCCGGATTGCCGACACCATGTACGGGATCAGCAGTGCGTTGACGATGAAACCGGCGCGATCTCCGGACCGAATCGTCTTCTTGCCCAGTGTGTTCGACGCGTAGTCGGTGACTGAGGCGACGGTTTCCTCGCTGGTCACGAGGCTGACGACGATTTCCACCAGCGGAAGCACCGGAACCGGGTTGAAGAAGTGAACCCCGACTACCTTGTCGGGACGCTTCGTGGCGTTGGCCATCTTGATGACCGGAATCGACGACGTGTTGGTCGCCAGAATTCCCTCGGGCTTGACGATGGAATCGAGCTTGCCGAACAGGTCGAGCTTGAGCGACTCGATCTCGGGAGCTGCTTCGACGACGAGATCGCGATCGGCGAAATCGTTCATGTCGAGCGTCAATGTGATTGCTGCGCGTGCCTTTTCGGCAGCATCCGCCTCGATTCGACCGGACTTGACGGCTCGAGCGAAGGACTTGTCCAGCCGTGCCTCGGCAGCGTCGGCCGTGGCCTGGCTGGTTTCGAGAATCAGCACGGAACTACCGGAGCGAGCGCACATCTCGGCGATCCCGGCTCCCATGGTGCCGCCACCGATGACGCCTACGAGGTTGATGTCGCTCATTTGAGCAGCGCCCGGGACATGACGACACGCTGAATCTGGTTGGTGCCCTCGTAGATCTGCGTGATCTTGGCGTCGCGCATCATTCGCTCCACCGGGAAATCGGTGGTGTAGCCGGCGCCGCCGAAGAGCTGCACGGCGTCGGTGGTGACCTCCATGGCGACATCGGATGCGAAGCACTTCGATGCTGCGGAGATGAAGCCGAGGTTCTTCTCGCCGCGCTCGGCGCGTGCTGCGGAGTGGTAGACCATCAGGCGCGCTGCCTCGACCTTCATGGCCATATCGGCGAGCATGAACTGTACTCCCTGGAAGCTGCTGATCGACTGACCGAACTGCTTGCGGTCCTTGGTGTATTCGATCGCGGCGTCGAGTGCACCCTGGGCCAAGCCCACTGCCTGGGCGCCGATGGTGGGACGAGTGTGATCGAGGGTCTGTAGAGCCGTCTTGAAGCCCGTGCCGGGCGCGCCGATGATGCGGTCACCGGGGATCTTGCAGTTCTCGAAGTACAGCTCGGCCGTCGGGGAGCCCTTGATGCCGAGCTTCTTCTCCTTCGGGCCGACGATGAATCCCTCGTCGTCCTTGTGCACGATGAACGAGGAGATTCCGTTGGCGCCCTTGTCCGGATCGGTGACTGCCATGACGGTGTACCAATCGGACTTGCCGCCGTTGGTGATCCAGCACTTCGAGCCGTTGAGAACCCAGTCGTCACCGTCGGCCGCGGCGCGGGTGCGCATGCTCGCGGCGTCGGATCCGGCCTCACGTTCGGAAAGTGCGTACGACGCCATGGCGCCACCGGCGAGGGAGGGAAGGACCTGCTTCTTGAGCTCGTCGGACCCCGCGAGGATCAGGCCCATCGTGCCGAGCTTGTTGACGGCGGGGATCAGCGAGGACGAGCCGCACACGCGGGCAACCTCTTCGATGACGATGCACGTGGCGACCGAGTCTGCGCCCTGACCGTCGTACTCCTCGGGCACGTGGATGGCGTTGAAGCCGGAGTTGTTCAGAGCCGTCAGCGCCTCCTCCGGGAAGCGCGAGTTCTCGTCCACGTCCTTGGCGTACGGCGCGATCTCTTTCTCCGAGAGCGCGCGGATGGCCGAACGCAGCTCGTTGTGCTCGTCGGGTAGCTGAAAGAGGTCGAAGTCAGGATTTCCGGCCATGATGCCACTCTCCTAGGGGCTCGGTGTCGGCGCGCGGCACTCGGTGCCACGCCTGGGTCGATGATACTCGGGTGGTAGTGCGATGACAAGGGTCCGGTGGCACTGAGTGCCACCGGGTGGCCGTCGCCTTCGGCATGAATGGACCACCGCAACGGTTAGACGTTTGCAATGTGCCATTCATGCGGGAAGGGGCGGCCGGGAACCGTCAGTCCAGGTGCTCGGACAGCGCGTCGGCGACGGTCGCAAGCGAGGTTCCGCGGGGGAAGACGGCGACGACGACCTGGTCGGTGCCGATGTGGAAGTCGGCGCGCAGTTTCTGCAGGGCGCTCTGGAGGTCTTCGCGGCTGGTGGGGACCCCGTCGCGGATCATGCGCCGCAGAATGTAGTTGTGCGTCGCCGTCACCGACGCGGTGAACTGCAGAATGTGCAGGTGTGAGTGCGTCGGCATCGCTCGGCGAAGATAGTTGACGAACAGGCGGTCGTACCGGAACACCGTGACGATTTCGCGGTCGCGTAGCGCCGGATTCTCGTGCACCACCTTGTATCGGAGCTCGGCGTGCTCGCGCCAGCCCGAGAAGCGATCGAACACCAGTTGAGCTGCATCGCAGACTGCCACCCACGGGTCGGGGTGGGTCTGTTCGAGGAACTCCGCGGCGCGCGCGAGCAGAATTTCGTGGTCGGCGAAGATGACATCGTCCTTGCCGCGAAACTGGCGAAAGAACGTTCGGCGGGAGATCCCGGAGGCCTCGGCGATGTCGTCCACGGAGGTGGCCTCGTATCCGTTGGCGGCGAAGAGGTCGAGAGCAGCCTTCGCCACGGACAAGCGAAACGCATCGGAATCCTCGGAGTCGCGCATAGTGCACGAACGTAGTCCAGTTTGCGGTTGGTCGGTTGCTACCGCTGAGTACGCCCGGCTCGAGGGCCTAGAAACGGTAGGGTCGAGCGGACAACTTATCCACCGGAAGGGATGCAAGTCTTTGGCTCTCGTCGCAGGAATCGACTCCTCCACGCAATCGTGCAAAGTGTTTGTCCGAGATGCCGATTCGGGTGCACTGGTCCGCAGTGGCCGAGCCTCGCACCCCGACGGGACCGAGGTGGATCCGGCCGCGTGGAGATCTGCGCTCGACACCGCTATCGCCGACGCCGGCGGTCTCGATGACGTGGACGCGGTAGCCGTCGGGGCGCAACAGCACGGGATGGTGTGCCTGGACGAATCGGGGGACGTGGTTCGGCCGGCGTTGCTGTGGAACGACACCCGGTCGGCGAAGTCCGCGGAAGATCTCGTCGCCGAACAGGGCGGTGGGCAGGCCTGGGCGGACGCCGTCGGCGTCGTCCCGTTGGCCGCCATCACCGTGAGCAAGTTGAGGTGGCTCGCCGACAACGAACCCGGCAACGCGGACCGCACCGCAGCGGTCTGTCTCCCACACGACTGGTTGAGTTGGCACCTCGGCGGTGCCGCGAACCTGGACACACTGGCAACGGACCGTGGTGACGCCAGCGGCACCGGCTATTTCTCCGCGGCGACGAACAGTTATCGCGAGGATCTGCTCGAGCTGGCTCTGCGTGGGCGTCGGCCGCGCTTGCCCAGAGTGGCCGGACCGTCCGAGCGAATCGGCCAGACGGCGTCGGGAGCAATCATCGGACCGGGTACGGGCGACAACGCGGCCGCGGCGCTCGGGCTTGCCGCGCAGGTAGGTGATGTCGTCGTATCCGTGGGTACCTCGGGTGTGGTCTCCGCGGTCACCGACGTCGCGGCGACGGACGCGTCGGGGATCATCGCCGGTTTCGCCGACGCGACGGGGCGGCAACTACCGCTGGTCTGCACCCTCAACGCCGCCCGGGTGCTCGACGCGACGGCGTCGATGTTGGGCGTCGACCACGACGAGTTGTCGCGGTTGGCGCTGTCGACGACGAGCGACGGATTGGTGCTGGTTCCGTATCTCGAGGGCGAGCGTACGCCCAATCGGCCCGATGCCTCCGGTGCGATTCATGGTCTACGGCTTGGCAATTCGACGCCCGGCCATCTGGCGCGTGCAGCCGTGGAGGGTTTGCTGTGCGGTCTGGCCGACGGCATCGACGCGCTTCGGCGGCAGGGGATCGAGACGCGTCGGGTGTTGCTGATCGGCGGCGGCGCGAAGTCGGCGGCGCTGCGCGAGCTCGCACCGGCGATACTCGGCACACCCGTCGTCGTTCCCGAACCCGGCGAGTACGTCGCCGACGGCGCTGCCCGTCAGGCTGCGTGGGCACTGGCTCAGTCGGCGGAACCACCGCAGTGGGCGTCGGCGCCCGCTCGCACCTACGAGGCCGACCCCACCCCGGCCATCCGCGAGCGCTACGCCGAGGTGCGGGATCTGACGGAGGGCCTCTAACGCACTCCCTCGGCGCGGAGCTCGCGCGCCCAGGATTCGGCGTGCCGAGTAAGCACCCCGGCGATGCGCTCGATTTCGCCGGGGTACGAGGTCACCTCGGCCGGCATGGACACGCTCAGCGCGTCGGTGGCGGGAATTCGGTAGGGCACCACCGTGGCGATGCACACGACACCGACGGTGCCCTGCTCCTGTTCGAGCGACCACCCGCGTTTGCGTACCTCGGCCAGCTCGGCGATCAGGGCATCGCGGTCGACGATGCTGTTGGGTGTGTACCGCTCGAGCTGGGCGGGGAGAAGCTGCACCACCTCGTCGGTGGTCAGTTCCGCGAGCAACGCCTGTCCCAGCGCGGTGACGTGGCTCGGCAGTTTGCGGCCGACTCGGTGTGTCCGCCGAGTTGCCAGGGTGGAGCCGCGGCTCGCGAGGTAGATGACGCTGCTTTCGTCGCGTCGCGCGAAGTGGACGGTGTGCCGAACATCGGACCGAAGTGATTCCAGGACTTCGTCCGCGCGTTCGACGACGGAGTCCTTGTCGAGGTACGAGGTGCCCGCCAGCAGGGCGTGCGTGCCGATGCCGTACTTCGAACCGGACTCGTCCGCCTCGATCCACCTCAGATCCTTGAGGGTGCGCAGAAGCGCGTGCAAGCTCGATCGCGGGTACTTGCACGCCTCCTGCAGCTCGCCGAGGCTCATTCGTGTCGGCGAGGCTGCGAGAGTCTCGAGGATGTGAATGGTGCGCTCGGCCGACTTCACCGGTTGGGATTCCGGTACGGCGCCGGGAATGACATCGTTCACCATGACGACATTGTCCCTCATGTCGAACTTCCTACCACCCACTGCCTTCACGCGTCAGTACTTCTCGACGAGATTGGCTTCGATGTACTCATGCGAGATCGCTTCCCCCAGGCCCGGACGTTCGGGCATGACGACCATGCCGTTGCTGTCGATCGGATCGACGATGGCCTCGAGGTGCGGGGGCACCCAGTCGTAATCGGTGTGTGGGTGCAACAGTCCACGCTCGTACCATTGGATGTTCGGCGCACCGCCGACCAGCGCCAGGTTGGGGGCGCCGTTGCCGTGTATCTCGCATTCGAGACCGAATCCGTCGGCCATGTGCACCGTCTTGAGCGCCGGGGTGATCCCCCCGCCGTTCATCGCCCCGACGCGCAGGATGTCGCAGGCCTCGTTCACGATCCACTCGGACCTCGACCGGTGACGGCCGGGCGTGGTTTCCGGTCCGATCACCGGCGTATCGATCTGATCGGCGAGCCATTTGTAGGACCGCAGCGAGAACTCGTCCATCGGCTCCTCGAACCAGTCGAACCGCAGCCGGTCGAGTTCGCGCCCCAACGTCAGCGCCTCGGTCCGCGAGTACCAGTGGTAGCCGTCGAGCATCAGCGAGAAACCCGGCCCGACGGCATCGCGGACCGCCGCGCAGGCGTCGATATCGCGTCGAAGATTCGGCGCTCCGGGTAGTGGCGGCATCCAGGTGTGCAGCTTGATGCCCTGGTAGCCCTTGGCTTTGAGCGCGACGGCGAACGCGGCGTAGTCCTCCGGTGAGGACAGACCGCCCTCGATGTTGTCACCGCACATCGTGCTGGCATACGCCTTGACCTGCGATCGCGCCCCGCCGAGCAGCTTCCACACGGGTGTGTCGAACTTGTTGCCCGCCAGATCCCACAACGCTTGGTCGACGTAGCTCAGCGTGTGCTCCGGCAGTTCGACGGCCCTCGTCCGTTGCCGGATCGCGAACTCCCTGTCGATGGCCTCTCGGGCCAGAGGGTCCCGTCCGATCAATGTCGTCCGGAAGTAGTTCTCGACCTGGTCCTGGCGCAGGTAGTTGGGCTTTCCGAGTGCGTAGCCGCGCACCCCGTCGGAGTCGGTGATCTCCAGTAGAGCCTGGGTCGACTGCGCGGAAGGCCCGGGGTGACGGTGCCCGTACGAGTCGACTGCGGTGCGCGCCTCCGTCTTGAACACCTGTACGGATACGTTCTCGATCACGCTGGACATAGTCGGCGATCCCCTATTTGCCCTGACGGGCATCGTATTTGGCCTTGGAACGGTTGAGCTTCTCGGCGAAGTCGTCGGCGAAATCCTGGGCGCTGAGCTGGCCGATCAGTACCTTCTGCCACTGGCCGAGCATCTGCACCTGAACGATCTTGCCGAAATCCGGCAGATAGTCCGGGGGAGTGACCAACACGGACGACGGGTCGTCGAGAACATCCTGTGCCGCCTGGACGGAGGGCATCGCGGCGAAGGACGGCGCCGACCGCGCGGATACGCTGACCGGGATCTGTCCGACGTTCTCGTTCCAGTAGGTCTGCGACTCCGCCGAGGTCATGAACTCGAGAAACTTCCATGCGGCAGCCTGATGCTGGCTGCTCTTGAACACCGTGTACGACGGAAACGGGTCTGTCATCACCGTGCGTACGCCGTTGTCGGCAACAGGAAGTGCGACGGCGCCGACGGCATCGCCGAGGGCTTTGCGGTGGTTGCTCAGCGAACCGAGGTTGTGCTGCATCATCGCAACGGAACCGCCGCCGAAGCTTGCGACCATCTGCGGGAACCCGTTGTTGACGTCTGCGGTGGGAGTTTCGACGTCGTACAGTGCCGCGAAACGTTCGATCGCGGCGACCATCTCGGGTCGGTTCAGGGTGGATTCGCTGCCGTCGAAGAACTCGTCGATGCCGGTGGTCGCGAACATGTGCTGCAGCAGTGGGTAGATCGAACCACCGCCGCCGCGGATGGTGAACCCGTATCGGCCCTCGGATCGGTCGGTGAGTTCTGCTGCGTTGTCGTAGAACTCGTCCCAGGTTTCGGGTGGTTCGATTCCCGCCTCGTCGAACCAGTCGGCGCGATACCAAAGTGTCGCGTTGTTGCTCGTGTAGGGCAGGCCGTACAGGTGGTCACCCCCACCGGATTCGATGGCGGACTCGAGGATCTTGGGGTCGTAATCATCGCGCTGCGGCGACGCTGCCACGAAGTCCTCGAGCGGTATCACGGCATCCTGCGCGACGAGCGGGGCCAGGTACGCGGTGGACACGATCCCGAGGTCGGGTGCCGACCCGCCGGCGAGTGCAGTTTGATACTTCTGCTGAGCGCTGTCCGAGGGCAATCCGACGTATTGGACGTCGATACCGGGATTGGCAGTCTCGAAGCGCGAGATCAACTCCTCGTACAGCGGGGTCCGGTCCGGTCCGGCGTTGTTGTCCCAGAAGGTGAGAGTGCCACTGTTCGGGTCCCCGAGGGCGCCGTCGGGCAATGCTGTTTCGGAACCGCACGAGGTCAACACGAGGGTTGTCACTGCTCCGATGAGAGTTGTGCGCAACAGCATTCTTCGATTCATGCGTGTGCTCTTTCCATGGTTCATGATCAGCCCTTCACCGCTCCGGCGCTGAGGCCTTGAACAAGGTACTTCTGGATGATCGCGAAGACTGCGACGACCGGGACGGCGGCGATGAGCCCGCCGGCGGCGAGGACACCGAAGTCGACGTTGTAGGAGCCGATGGTGTAGCTCAATCCGACTGGGAGAGTGAACTTGTCCTGGCTGCTGATGAACATGAGTCCGAACAGGAAGTTGTTCCAGCTGCCGATGAAGGCAAACGAGCCGACTGCGATCAGCCCGGGACGCAGCAGGGGCAACATGATGATGCGGAAGGCCCGCATACGGGAGCATCCGTCGACCCTCGCGGCTTCTTCGAGCTCGACGGGGATCTGCGAGATGAATCCGGCCATCAGCATGGCAGCAAGTGGTAGTTGGAAGACGGTATCGGCGACGATGAGACCGAACAGGTTGTCTACCAGTCCGATTTCTCGAAAGACCTGAAAAAGCGGGATGAGCAGCATTGCACCGGGAACGAACTGGCTGCACAGCAGCGCCATCACGAGTGGGATCTTTGCTCGAAACTTGAAGCGTGCCAATGCGTATCCGGTGGCAAGTGCGACGAATGTGGTCAACACCAGCGACAGTGCGGCGACGATCAGGCTGTTCTTGAAGAAGAAGCTGAAACCGAGCGTGTTCCAGACGGTGTCGAAGTGATCGAATGTGATGGGCCACGGAAGCATCGAAGTCGAGTCGGCGGGCCGGAAGGCGAAGACGATCATCCAGTAGAAGGGCACGAGGGTGAACAGAAGATAGAGCGCGAGTGGAAGACCCACGCTGAAGACACGGGGTCTCTTCCGGTGGAAACGAGGTTCGCCCGAGGCCTTCGGGGCCGCAATGGGCGTCGGCGGACGTTCTGTCGTAGTAGTCATGTTCTCAGGCCTTGTCGCTGTTGAACTTGCTCAGGCGCAAGTAGAGGATGGAGCAGAACAGCAGGATCACGAATGCCACGGTGGTCAGTGCCGAGCCGTATCCGAAGTCCTGGGCGGTGGTGGCGAGTTGTGAGACATACAGCGGCAGTGTCGTTGTGACGTCGGCGGGGCCACCGGCAGTGAGGGTGTAGAGCAGGTCGACGTTGTTGAACTCCCACACACCTCGCAGCAGGGTCGAGAGGATGATCACGGCCTTGAGATGCGGCAGGGTGACGAACCGGAATCGCTGCCAGCGGTTGGCGCCGTCGACGTTCGCGGCCTCGTACAGGTCCTTGGGGGCGCTCTGGAGTTCGGCAAGGATGAGGATGGCGAAGAAGGGGACACCGCGCCAGAGTTCGGCAACGCTGGTGGCCCAGAAGGCGGTGTCGGGATCGGCGATGGGGGCGGCAGTTCCGTCGCCGATGCCGATCTCGCCGAGAAGTTTGAACAATCCGGTTGACGGGTTGTAGATGAGTAGCCAGATTCCGGTGGTGAGCACGCCCGAGACGGCCCAGGGGGAGAACACCAGGGCGCGGGCCAGGCCGCGTCCGCGGAACACTTCGTTGACCAGCAATGCGAGGCCGAGGCCGAGGATTAGCTGGAAGACGACCTGGACGCCGACCCACTTGGCAGTGACGACCAGGCTGTTCCAGAACATGTCGTCGGCGAACATGAGTCGGAAGTTGTCCAGGCCGGCGAAGCCGTTGTCCCACGGCGTCGTGGGGTTGTAGTACTGCAGGCTGTAGTAGAAGACGCTGCCGACCGGGTAGAAGATGAAGACGGCCAGCAGGATGACGACCGGCGCGATCAAAATGTAGGGCGCGGATCTGCGGCGCCTGCGACGGGTGCGACCGGAGGCCGCAGCGTCGGGCGCCTGCTTGCCTCCCGATCTGGGCGGAGTTGTGGTGACCATGGGGGACGCTCCGAGGCTTCGGGCCGGGTGTGGCCGGCGGGTCTGGGTCTTAGCGGTTCGAGCGGGTGAAAGCTCTGCGGTGGAGGAAGATTCAGCGTGGCGGAAAGGTCGGTTGCTCTTGCGTCACGAACCAGGCTGCGTGCGCTGGGTTCGTGTCGTGGTCGCCTGCTTTCGCGGTCCGCGTAAGCGGGTTCACGTATATGAACGCATGCCTACTATGTGAATTTCTGGCTTTACTATGACCGCAGTCACACGCGGTGTCAAGCGTGTGCTGTCAAACATTGTCGACGAGCCAGCGAGCCGCCGCTGACTGCATTGCCGCCGAAAACCTGTGGCGATCGGCGTACCACTCGGTGTTCAACGAATCCGAACCCGTGTACGCGCGCTCGAGGGCGCGCTCGGCCTCGCGCATACCGTCGATACCGAAATGCAAGTCGTACTCGGCGAATTGAACGAGCATCGGCATCGGAGCTGCAGTAGCGGCGATGTCCGGCCAGTCGCCCACGGCCGGTAGTCCTGGGGTGATCATCGCCCAGGTGGTGTCGTCGGCGTGACCGTCCGCGATGTCTTCGAACGTACTCATCATCGCGGTGATCACTGCGGCCTGGACATCGGCACAGGTGAGTAGATGCACCACGCGCGCGCCTCCGCCCGAGAAACCCGAGATGGCGATGCGGTTCGGGTCGATGCCGGCGGTGGCGCGCAGCACGGCGAGGGCGTGAAGATCCTCGCGCAGAATCGTCCCTGCCAGCGGCATGTTTCGAAGAATCGCAGTCTTGGCCAGGCCGTGCTCGTGCTCGCGGGCGGCGGCTTCGTAGCGCTCGCTCTCGTTCTCGAAGGCAAGGCCTGCTCGCTGGGCCCGGGCAGGGAAATCCTGCCAGTCGACTCGGCGACTACCCCACGGAAACACGTCGTGGACCAGGACGGCAAAGCCTGCCTCGACCAGCCCCTCGGCGACGGATCGGCCGTCGTAGCCACGTCTGCGCAACGCGGCTGTCCCTGATGCGATGCCGTCCGGGCCGTCGGCCACCTTCTCCTTGCCGTAGAACTTCACCCCGTCGTGCCCGTGGAGCAGGAGGACGGCGGGCAGATCGGGTCCGGTGTGCCCGGCGGGGCGGAGCAGCCAGGCCTGCGTTCTTGGAGTCCCCCAGGAGAGCTCGACGCCGTCCACTGCGCCGCGGTTCCACGTACGTCCGTGCGTGACACTGGGGGGTTGGATGCCGATCTCGGGGCGCACGCCGAGGAGCCGGCTCGCACGGTCGCGAAGGGTCGACCGTGGACAGTTCGACAGCTCATGTGTTCCCATGTGTGAACTCCATTCTGCCGGTTGAATCTACTCCGAGAGGGCGCCCATGTCCGAGAATCCCGTTCAGCGCATCGTCGCGCACGCCTATCCGTGGGACGTGCTCGGTGATCCGCAGTTCGTCGAGCGAGCGCGTGAGCTGGGGGTTCGCGAAATCGCGCTCGCCGCCAGCTACCACTCCACCCGAGCTGCAACGCCGCTGCACCCACGGCACAAGGTTGTCGATGCTCACCACGCGGCGCTGTATCGGCCCCTCCGCGACGAGGCGTGGACCGGACTCCCGATCACTGCCCGAACCGCGACCTGGGCTGGGTCCGAGGACGCCTTCGGGGACGCAGCTCGTGTGCTCGTGGCGGCGGGAATCGATGTTCATGCGTGGATCGTTCTCTCGCACAGCACGATCCTCGGACACGCGCATCCAGGTGCCACCGTCGTCAACTGTTTCGGAGATCGCTACCCGTATGCGTTGGCGCCCGGCCATCCCGACATCATCGCCTACGCCCGCACGCTCGCAGCCGAGGCCGTCCGCGGCGTCGAGGTGCGCGGTGTGTCCATCGAAGCCTGCGGTCAACTCGGGATCGCCCATGTCGGCCCGCACGAAAAGACCGACGGCGCCTACCCGGGCATCGGCGACACTCTGATGTCGATCGACTGTGCGCCCAGGCAGCTTGATGCCTGGTCCGAACGTGGGGTCGACGCGGAGAATGTCGTATCCAAGCTGCGCGACGGTGTCGACGCGTTGGCCGGGGGCAGTGTGGACCCAGGGTCGACGATCGAGGACGTGCTCAGTTCCGAGGAGGCCGACGCGGTGCTCGCCACGCGCCACCGCGATGCCGACCACCTGCGTCGGGAGGTCCTGACGGCAGTGCGGCTCGAGGCGCCCTCGGCCCGCGTCACCCTGCACGGACACCCGGACCCGTGGAAGACAGGCCCGTCCCCGGCGCTCACAGACAGTGCTGTGGACCAGGTCGACGCAGTTCTCGTCTCGGCGTGGCCCAGTACCGCAGAAACCGTGTCCGTCATCGAGCGCACACGTGCGAAAGTCGGCGGCAGGGTCGCGGTGGGTGCCTACGTTTCGGTACTGCCGCCCAAGAAGCTCGACGAGATCGGCGATCACGTCGCCGCCGCCGTCGGAGCGGGCGCCGACGAGCTGCACCTCTATCACCTCGGGCTCGTGAACACCCCGCAACTCGATGCGTTGGGGTCGATCATCGCCGGGTATTCCCGCTGACCCCTGACCCCCTGACCCTCTGACCTCTTGCGCTCCTGACGCCCCGTGCGTGCCCTGCATGCACGGGGCGAAGGTGCATCTCACATGCGTTTGCCCAGCGGATGATCGCAGAACGCCCCGCCTACCCGCTGCAGGATCGGGTCGTCGAACGTCCATTCGTGCTCGGCCAGAAATTCTTCCGCGAACTGTTCGGCATCTTCCATGGGGCGGTAGCCGATCGCCGCGCCCTCGGCGCCGGACCACCAGGCTCTGGTGTTCTTCGAGATGCCCCAGACCGTGTGAAACCCCTTGGCGTTGTCGGACAGCGACGCTTCGACGAGGCGTGCAGTGTCGGCCGGCGACATCCAGCTTGCGAGCCCTCGGTAGTTGGGCGGCTTCTCGAAGCTCGACCCGATGCGCAGATTGACCACGTCGATGCCGAAACGGTCGTGGTACATCCTGCCCAGCGCTTCGACCGCAGCCTTCGACCAGCCGTAGAAGCCGTCGGGACGTGGCGATACGTCGCCCGGGAGCGGCTGGCCGGCGGCTTCGTCGTGAGTCCAGAATCCGACGGCATGGTTGCTCGATGCGGTGACGACGCGGGTGACACCGTGGGCCACCGCAGCGTCGAAGATCGCCTGTGTGCCGTCGACATTGATCGAGAGGATGTTCGCCCACGAGTCCTCGGTACTGAGTCCACCCAGGTGAAGGATCGCGTCGACGCCATCGACTGCGGCCGCGACCGCTGCCCGATCGGTGACCGATCCCTGCACGAATTCCTCGGTGGCGGAGTCGATATCAGCGATCTCGGCGATATCGAACAGTCGCAGTGTGCGGTCCGGTCGACGCAGCAGCGGGCGCAACATCGCGCCCATGTTTCCGGCGGCGCCGGTGATCAGCAGTCGTGTCATCGTCTCTCGTTTCTCTCGGAAGCTTGTGCTCTGCATCACGGTAGTACATACTTCGAAACGAAGTCACCATCTTGACTCACATTCACATATGTGAACTCCACTCGGATCGTCCGGCACGTTCCTGCCGGTGAAGGAGCACCCACCCATCATGGCAACAGTTGCTTTCGAGAACGTCACGAAACTCTTCCCAGGCGGCGACAAGGCAGCCGTCGACCAACTCGACCTCTCCATCGAGGACGGCGAGTTCCTCGTACTCGTCGGTCCCTCCGGATGCGGAAAATCCACATCGCTGCGCATGCTCGCCGGGCTCGAAGACGTCGACCGCGGCTCCATCACGATCGGCGGCAAGGACGTCACCGAGTTCGAACCGAAGGACCGCGACATCGCGATGGTCTTCCAGAACTACGCCCTCTACCCCCACATGACCGTCGGGGAGAACATGGGCTTCGGACTTCGAATCGCCGGCGAGGACAAGTCCGAGATCAAACGACGTGTGCAGGACGCGGCGAAGATCCTCGACCTCACCGACTACCTCGACCGCAAACCCAAGGCGCTCTCGGGTGGGCAGCGGCAGCGCGTCGCAATGGGCCGCGCGATAGTACGCAAACCCCAGGTCTTCCTCATGGACGAACCGTTGTCCAACCTGGACGCCAAACTGCGAGTGCAGACCCGCGCGCAGATCTCCGCACTGCAACGCCGGCTGGGGACGACCACCGTCTACGTCACCCACGATCAGGTCGAAGCGATGACGATGGGTGACCGCGTCGCGGTGCTGAAAGACGGTGTGTTGCAGCAGTGTGACACACCCCGCCGCATGTACGAGCATCCCGACAACGTGTTCGTCGCCGGCTTCATCGGATCGCCTGCGATGAACCTGCTCGAACTACCACTCGTCGACGGTGGCGTCAGCTTCGGCGGCGATATCGTGCCCGTGCCGCGCGCATCGGTCGCCGGCATCGGCGAGAGCACAGTGACACTCGGGGTACGTCCCGAGGACCTCGAGATCACCACCGGCAGTCACAGAGGTCTCGAGGTGACCATCGACGTCATCGAGGAACTCGGTGCCGACGCCTACGTCTACGGCCAGGCCGATGTCAACGGCAAGAAGCAGCCCATCGTCGTACGTGCGGACGGGCGCATCCCTCCTCGTCGCGGCGAGGTGATCACCCTGTCCTACGCGGCCGAGCGCACCCACCTGTTCTCGACCGTCACCGGTGAACGGCTCGTCGACTAGCACTGAAAGGCAACTCATGACCACCGCAACACATACCTCGCTCACCGGAGACTTCCTGGTCGGCGGCATTCCCCGCACCGGCGCAGGCGCACCGATCGTCGCGATCGACCCAAACACCGGATCCACCCTCGCGCCGACGTTTCACCACGCGAGAACGCAGGACGTTCGAGACGCAACCAGAATCGCAAACGACGCATTCGACACCTACCGGCAGACCACCTCGCAGGGGCGCGCGCAGTTCCTCGACTCGATCGCCGAGAACATCATCGGCCTCGGTGACGAACTGATCGACCGTGCAGCGGCCGAAAGCGGTCTGCCCCGTGCACGATTGCTCGGTGAGCGCGGACGCACCGTGGGACAGCTGCGCCTGTTTGCCGCCGTCCTGCGTGAAGGGAGCTGGAACGGCGCACGGATCGATCCGGCGGTACCCGATCGCGAGCCATTGCCCCGCAGTGATATTCGCCTGCGCATGGTGCCGCTCGGACCGGTCGTCGTCTTCGCTGCCAGCAACTTCCCTCTTGCCTTCTCTGTTGCGGGAGGCGACACCGCGTCCGCACTGGCAGCCGGATGCCCCGTCATCGTCAAAGCGCACGACGCCCATCCCGGTACATCGGAACTCGTCGCACGAGCGATCTCGACAGCCGTGGCAGAGCACGGACTCCCCGAGGGCACGTTCTCCATGCTCTTCGGCAAAGGTCAGACGATCGGCGTCGAGCTCGTCACCGACCCGGCCGTCGCGGCCGTCGGATTCACCGGATCACGCGGCGGCGGCCTGGCTTTGACGCGCGCCGCTGCCGAGCGAGAGGTGCCTATCCCGGTGTATGCCGAGATGAGCAGCATCAACCCGGTGGTACTGCTTCCGGGTGCGCTCAGGGAGTCCGCCGCCACGCTGGGAACGAGCTTCGTTCAATCGTTGACGATGGGTGCCGGCCAGTTCTGCACCAACCCCGGTCTGGTGTTCGCCGTCGTCGGCGCCGAACTCGGGGAATTCTTGAACTCGGCTGCGGCTGCGGTGGGCGCCGCCACCGGCGCCGCGATGCTCACCCCCGGTATCGCCGAGGCCTACGCCTCGGGTCAACGCGCGCTGCGCGAACACGCCGATGTCGACTCCGTCGCCGCCGGTCGGCCCGGATCCTCGGCGTATCAGGGATTACCGGAACTTCTCGTCACCGACGCCGAGAACTTCCTGGCCGAACCCGCACTCCATGCGGAGGTGTTCGGCGCGACATCGTTGGTGGTGCGGTGCGCCGACCTCGACCAACTCCACCTCGCCGTGAACAGTCTCGAGGGACAGCTCACTGCCACGGTGCACGCCGCCCCGGTCGATCATGCGGATGCGAGGAAGCTCGTTACGACACTCGAGCGCAAAGTCGGCCGCATTCTGTTCAATGGCTGGCCAACCGGGGTGGAGGTCGGCCACGCCATGGTTCACGGCGGCCCGTTCCCCGCGACCAGTGATTCTCGAACCACGTCGGTGGGCAGCCTCGCCATCGACCGCTTCCTCCGACCCGTCAGCTACCAGGACGTACCGGCCGACCTACTCCCGTCTGCGATCGCCGACGGCAACCCCGACAACATCTGGCGCCGCGTCGACGGCAGCCTGACACAGGAGTAAAGATCATGCTCGATGGAGTTCTCTTCTTCCCCGTCACCCCCTTCGACGCAGACGGCAACGTCGACGTGCAAGCGCTCGCCGACCACATCGAGGTAGGCGTCGCAGCCGGCCCCGGTGGAGTCTTCGCCGCGTGCGGAACCGGTGAGTTCCATGCACTCTCACCCGAGGAGTTCCGCATCGTGGTGGAGACCACGGTGAACGTCGCGGCCGGACGCGTCCCCGTATATGCGGGAGCCGGCGGTGCGCTACCCATCGCCCGCCAGCTCGTGGCCACCGCTGCCGAGGTCGGCGCGGAGGGGATCCTGCTGCTTCCGCCCTATCTCGTCGGAGCACCCCCCGAGGGCCTCGTCGAATACGTCCGCCAGGTCTCCGATGCCAGCGAACTTCCCGTTATCGTCTACCACCGAGCGAACGGACAGTTCACCGAGCGCAGTGCACTCGCCGTCGCCAAGCTACCCAAGGTCGTCGGCTTCAAGGACGGCGTCGGTGATCTGGATCTGACCTCTCGCATCGTTCGCAGATTGCGCGATGCGCTCGGCGACAAAGAGTTCCAGTTCTTCAACGGGTTGCCGACGGCAGAGGTGTCCCAGCAGGCGTTCCGAAGTATCGGTGTCACCCTGTACTCCTCGGCGGCTTTCGCCTTTGCGCCGGACATTTCACTTGCCTACTACTCGGCACTCGAGGAAGGGCAGATCGAACTCGTCGACGCTCTCAACCGTGAGTTCTTCCACCCGCTCGTGCGGTTGCGCGACACCACTCCCGGCTATGCCGTCGCGCTGGTCAAGGCCGGTGTGACCTTCGGCGGCATCGATGCCGGCTCGGTCCGAGCGCCGCTCGTCGATGTCTCGGATGCGCACAGGTTCGAGCTGGAACAGATCATCGCAGCGGGTCGAAAAGTGCTGGCACAGTAGGCGGCTCCGCCACATGTGAGTGGAAATACATAGCCTGCTATGTATTTCCACTCACATGCGCGAGCAGCGCCTCCAGCGTCGACCGGGCACCGTTGTCGTGCAGAGACTTCAGCTGCTTGGTGTACTCGGCGACGAATCTGTCGTTGTCGACGAGGTCGCCGAAGACCGATCGGTTGGCGATGAACGCCGTCGGGTCCTCGTGCTGCTTCCGCGCCAGCGGAACGAGGGTGTCTTTCAACTGGTCGACGATCTCGATCGGCTCGCCCTGCTCGTCGACGCCCTCGGCGTAGCGTGCCCAACTGGCGACGACGGCGGTGGAAAGTGCTATTTCCCCGCCGGTTTCGAGATTGGTGCGGATGACGGGAAGCAGCCACTTCGGGATTCGATCGGAGGATTCCGAGCAGAGCCGCGCGACCGTATCGCGAATCTCGGGATTGGAGAAGCGTTCGATCAGCGTCCTCTTGTACTCGTCCAGGTCGATTCCCGGCACGGCCTGCAGCGTCGGGGTCGCCTCGTTGTCCATGTACGCCAACAAGAACTGCGCGAACGAGCGATCCTGCGCCACCTCGTGCACCAGGCGGTAACCGCTGAGGTAGCCGAAGTAGCATAGAGCCTGATGGCTGGCGTTGAGCAGTCGAAGCTTCATCAGCTCGTACGGCGTGACGTCCTCGACCACCTGCACGCCGACGTGTTCCAACGGGGGGCGACCCAGAGTGAAAGCGTCCTCGAGCACCCACTGTGTGAACGGCTCCCCTGCCACGGGCCAGTGGTCATCGATTGCATAACGGTCCTTCAGCTCCAGCATCACCTCGGGTGTGGTGACCGGGGTGATGCGGTCGACCATCGAGTTGGGGAATGCGCCCTCAGCAGAAATCCACTCGGCCAGCGACGTATCCTTCAGCTGTGCAAAGGCAGTGAACGTCGACTGCGCGATGTGGCCGTTGCCCTCGATGTTGTCGCACGACATTATGGTGAACGGCTTCAGACCACGTTCACGACGCCGCGCCAACGCAGCGATCACCAGTCCGAACGTCGTTGTCGGAACCGCCCCGTCTTCCAAATCGGCGACGACCGCCGGATTGGACGCGTCGAACTCGCCTGTCGTAGCCGAGAAGTTGTATCCGCCCTCGGTGATGGTGAGCGAGACGATCCTCGTGGTCTCGGCGGCCATCTTCTCGATGACAGCCTCGGCGTCGTCCGGCGCGAACAGATACTCGACGATCGAGCCGATCACCCGGGTGTCCCAGGTGCCGTCGGAGTGCTTGAGGGCCAGGGTGAAGAGGCAGTCCTGGGCGTCCATGACGTCCTTCATCTTTCGATCCCCGGGCAGAACCCCGACACCGCAGATGCCCCAGTCCATCGCCTCACCCTGTTGCAGTAGACGATCCACGTACATCGCCTGGTGGGCACGGTGGAACCCGCCGACACCGAAGTGCACGATGCCCACCTTCACCTCGGAGCGATCGTAGGTGGGGACCGCCACGTCCTCGATGAAATCGTCGAGGGTGTGCGAGTTCAACTTCATGCGTTGGTCTCCTTCGGCAGTGTGACAACAGCTTTGATGCTGCCCGGCGTTCTGTCGGCGTTCAACGCGTCCTCGACGTGGGCCAGATCGAACCGTGCGGTGACCATGGCGTCGAGGTCGACGAGACCGGCCAGCACCAGTTCGCGCGCGATCGGCCACGTGTTGGCATATCGGAACACGCCCGTCACGATCAGTTCGCGGTTCTGGATCACCGAGATCGGCAGCGGATAGTCGGAGGCGCCCATGCCGACGAGGACCACGGTACCGGCGGGGCGGACGGCGTGGATGCCGTCGACGACGGCCCGCGGCGCCCCGGACGCGTCGATGAAGGCATCGACGTCGAGAGCCCGGGTGTCCTCGACGGCCGGATCGACGACGCGCGTCGCGCCGAACGTCGAGGCGTTGGCGCGTCGGGACTCGTCGATGTCACTGACTATCACCTCCGTCGCACCGAATGCGCGCGCGACCTGAGCGGTGACCAGGCCGACTGGGCCTGCCCCAGCGATGAGCACACTCGACCCGGGGCTGATCCGAGCCTTCTGAACGGAGGCGATCCCCACCGAGAGCGGCTCGAACAACGCGGCCGCCTCGTCGGAGATCTCGTCGGGAACCGAGTGCGCGAAGACGGATTGGATGACGACGTACTCGGCGAGCGCACCGTCGATCGGGGGTGTCGCGAAGAACTCCATTGCCGGGCACAGGTTGTATCGGCCGGCCCGGGACTGTGCGCTGGTGGGGTCCGGGCGCTGAGGCTCGATCGAGACGCGTTGACCGACGCGACCGGGGTCGACGTCGGCGCCCACCGCGACGACGATTCCCGCAGCCTCGTGTCCGAGGACGAGCGGACCGGTGACGACGTGGTCACCGATGCGTCCTTCGCGGTAATAGTGAGCATCAGATCCGCATACACCGACAGCTGTTACCCGAATCAGGACCTCGTCAGAGGCCGGTGTGGGTACCCGGCGTTCTTCGAGGCGGATTTCCTTAGGTCCGCTGAGGACGCTGGCCGCCATCGTCAGTGGCACCGGTAACTCCGAGGGGATGTGTGTTGTGTAGATCACACCTGAATGCTAGCTTATTGAGCAGAAGAACACAGCATGAGCATCTGCTCACAACTGAGGAGTGGCATTGTTTGCAGCGGTTCCAGAGCTTCAGGGCCCGCAGCGATCGTCGAAAACAACCGACGACCTGCGGCTCGCGCTCAGGGCGGCCTCGATGTACCACCTCGAGGGCGCAACGCAGGCCCACATCGCTGCCAAGCTCGGAGTCTCGCGTCCGACGGCGGGACGCCTGATTGCCAAGGCGCGTGCACTGGGGCTGGTCTCCATCGAGATCAACGTCCCCGACGAGGTCCAGGGCACCGTGCACGCCGACATCGAGCAGGAACTCGAGATGCTGTACGGCCTCACCGAGGTGTTCGTCGTCCCGGACGTCGTCGACGGAACCGACACCGGATATGGCTCGCTCGGTCGTGCCGCAGCCGCGATGCTGACCCGCAGGCTCGACGCCACCGACACCCTCGGTTTCACCTGGGGTCCCGAAACGGTGGCCGTCGCCCATTCGCTGAAAACACGCGGGGCGAAATGCGCGCAGGTTGTTCAGCTCGACGGCTCGATGAGCTCGGCCAACTACCAGACCGGCGTCGAATACACACTCGGGAGGTGCGCTGAATACCTGCAGGCGAGGCCGGTCCGACTCAACGCGCCCCTGTACGCCGATCCAGCAACGGTGACTGCCCTGCATCAGGATTCGGTGGTTTCACGCGCCCTCAAAGCCGGGACCGAGGCCGATGTCATGATCTACGGCCTCGGTCCCGTTTCCACCTCCACCACCTTGTTCGAAGGCAGTTTCATCGACACCGATGTCCTCGAGGAGTTGCATCGTCTCGGTGCCGTGGGTGAGATCGGCGGCAGGTTCTTCTCGATCGACGGCACGCCCACCGCCGGCTCCCTTCCGTCTCGGACGGTGTCGGTCGAACTCGATGCCATTCGCGCCTGCGCGGGAGCCATCCTGATCTCCGGTGGCCGCAAGAAACATCAGGCCATGCTCGGTGCGCTGCGCGGTGGGTTCGCCTCCGTTCTGGTCACCGATATCGAAAGCGCGCGTTGGTTGACGGCGCAGAAGGGACCGGGAGTGGAGCCCGCAGGAACGACCCAGAAGGGGCCGGGAACGACCCAGAAGGGGCTGGGAGTGGAGCCCGCAGGAACGACCCAGAATGGAGAGCAATTCAAGTGAGCAAATTACCGAAAGTAGCTGTCGCGGCCTCGCTCGCGACGACTTTGGTGCTGTCCGGTTGCGCGGGAGCGGGATCGTTCGGAGGCGGTGGTGACGGCACCACGATCACCGTGGCCATCGTGTCGAACTCGCAGATGGCCGATGCCATTTCGCTTGCGCCGTCGTTCGAGGCCGACAACCCTGGCATCAATCTGAAGTTCGTCTCGCTCTCGGAGAACGAGGCCCGCGCGAAGATCACCGCCTCGGTTGCGACCGGTGGCGGCGAGTTCGACGTCGTCATGATCAGCAACTTCGAGACACCGCAGTGGGCCGAGAACGGTTGGCTCACCAACCTGTCCGAGTACGCCGACGCCACACCCGGTTACGACGAGGACGACTTCATTCCGACGCTCAAGGATTCGCTGTCATACGAGGGCAGCATGTATGCGGTGCCGTTCTACGGTGAGTCCTCGTTCCTGATGTACCGCAAGGACCTCATGGAGGCGGCAGGCATCGAGATGCCCGAGGAGCCGACTTGGGAGGAGGTCGCTGATGCCGCGGCGACACTCGACAGCCCCGATGTTTCGGGCATTTGTCTTCGCGGAAAGCCAGGTTGGGGTGAAGTTCTCGCGCCATTGAACACCGTCATCAACGCTTTCGGCGGCCGGTGGTACGACGAGGACTGGAACGCCCAGCTCGACAGCCCCCAGGTGCAGGAGGCCGTGCAGTTCTACGTCGACACCGTGCGCGAACACGGCCAGCCGGGAGCCGCGACCAGTGGCTTCAGCGAATGCGCGACGCAGCTCTCGCAGGGCAACACTGCGATGTGGTACGACGCCACCTCGGCGGTCTCGGTCCTCGAGGATCCCAGCGCCAGCAACGTCGTCGGCCAGATCGGTTATGCGAAGGCGCCGAGCGCGGTCAAGGGTGACAACGGGTGGCTGTATTCGTGGGCACTCGGGATCCCGAAAACGACCGAGAATCCAGACGAGGCCTGGAAGTTCGTGTCCTGGATGACCAGCAAGGAATACCTCGAGAAGGTCGGCAACGAGCTCGGCTGGGAGCGTGTGCCACCGGGTAGCCGCGTGTCCACTTACGAGATACCGGAATACGCCGAGGCAGCAACCGCATTCGGCCCGCTCACTCTCGAATCCATCGAGGGCGCAGATCCCAACAATCCGACCGTGGACCCGGTGCCCTACACCGGCGTGCAGTTCTTGACGATCCCCGAGTTCCAGGACCTGGGTACGCGGGTGAGTCAGCAGATCAGTGCAGCAGTGGCAGGACGAATCAGCGTCCAGGACGCGCTCGCGCAAGCGCAGCAATACGCCGAAGTGGTCGGCAAGACGTACCAGGAGGGCCAGGGATGACCACCACAGAAGTCCGGTCGACGGACGCCGGATCCGACGAGTTCGTACCGCGATCTCGGACGATCTCCAAAGCCGAAGGGTGGCGTCGGCGAGGCCCACTGCTTCCGGCGTTGATCTTTCTCATTCTCGTCACACAGATTCCGTTTCTCTTCACGCTCTACTACTCGACACAGTCCTGGAACCTCGTACGCCCGGGATCGCAAGAGTTCAACTGGCTCAACAACTACGTGGACGTCTTCCGGGACAGTCAGTTCCGTGAGGTGGCACTGAACACGGTCATCATGATCGTGGGCACCGTCATCATCTCGGTGATACTGGGCCTGATGCTGGCGCTGCTACTCGACCGTAAGTTCATCGGACGCAGCCTCATCCGGACACTGCTGATCACACCGTTCCTCGTCACTCCGGTGGCGGGTGCGCTGATCTGGAAGACGGCGATGTTCGATCCGGTCTTCGGCCTGATCAATTTCGTGCTCAGCCCGTTCGGTGTCGAGCAGATCGACTGGGTCTCACGCTTTCCGCTCGCTGCCGTCATGACCAACCTCATCTGGCAGTGGACGCCGTTCATGATGCTGTTGATCCTCGCCGGGCTGCAATCGATGCCCAAGGACATCGCCGAAGCGGCTCGCGTCGACGGTGCCAGTGCCTTCTCGCTTTTCCGTGAACTGACGCTCCCGCACCTGCGTCGATTCATCGAACTCGGGGCCGTGCTCGGTGCGATCTACCTCGTCAACACCTTCGATGCCGTCTACATGATGACCTCCGGCGGACCGGGCGTGGCGAGCGCCAACCTTCCCTTCTACATCTACCAGCGCGCGTTCCTCGGCTTCGATATCGGTCAGGCCGCCGCGATGGGTGTGGTGACCGTGATCGCAACGATCCTCGTCAGCACGCTCGCGCTCCGATTGATCTTCAAGAGCTTCAGCGGGAACGAGGAGGCAGCCTGATGAGTACCCCGGTTATGCACAAGAAGAAAAAGTTCGGCACAGGCACCATCTGGACGGTGCTGGCCTGGATCCTCGGGCTCGGGTTCTTCTTCCCGGTGCTGTGGATGGTCCTCACCGGATTCAAGCAAGAGGCCGACGCCTACTCCGACCCACCGAAGCTGTTTTTCACCCCGACGCTCGATCAGTACCGCGCGGTCCTCTCCAGCGGTATCGGTACGGCGTTGATGAACTCGGCGTTCGCGACGATCGTCTCGACCATCCTCGTTCTGCTGCTGGGAATTCCGGCTGCGTTCGCGCTCTCGCTTCGCCCGGTGAAGAAGACGAAGGACGTGCTGTTCTTCTTCATCTCCACCAAGATGCTCCCGGTGGTCGCCGTGATCGTCCCGCTGTACGTCATCGTCGGCGACATCGGCCTGCTCGACAACATCTGGGCCCTCATCGTGCTGTACACGGCGATGAACCTGCCCATCGCAGTGTGGATGATGCGATCGTTCTTCCTCGAAGTCCCCAGCGAGCTACTCGAAGCTGCCAGCATGGACGGTGCATCGCTGTGGACTTCGGTGCGCGAGGTGATACTTCCGCTGGTCTCGCCAGGTATCGCAGCGACCGCGCTGATTTGCACCATCTTCTCGTGGAACGAGTTCTTCTTCGCGGTCAACCTCACCGCCGTTCAAGCACAAACGATTCCGGTGGCACTCGTCGGATTCATCACCGGTGAAGGCCTGTACTGGGCCCGTCTGTCCGCCGCTGCGACGCTCGCAGCACTCCCCGTCGTCCTGGCCGGCTGGATCGCGCAGAACAAGCTTGTGCGCGGACTGTCCTTCGGTGCCATCAAGTAATCAGGAGAATCGCAATGGCTGCAATCACTTACAAGAAGGCATCGTGCGTCTACGAGGGCGCCGACAAGCTGGCCGTCGACTCGCTCGACCTCGACATCCAGGACGGTGAATTCGTAGTTCTCGTCGGGCCCTCGGGCTCCGGCAAGTCCACCGCGCTACGCATGCTCGCCGGCCTCGAGGACATCGACGGCGGTGCCATCGAGATCGGTGGCAAGAACATGGTCGGAGTCCCGTCGAAAGACCGAGACATCGCGATGGTGTTTCAGAACTACGCGCTCTACCCCAACAAGACCGTCGGGGAGAACATGGGATTCGCCCTCAAGATGCGCGGGGTCTCCACCGAGGAGCGGAAGAAGAAGGTCGCGCAGGCAGCGGAGATTCTCGACTTGACCGAGTTTCTCGACCGCAAGCCCGGCAAGCTTTCCGGTGGTCAGCGGCAGCGCGTCGCGATGGGCCGTGCGATCGTGCGCGAGCCGCAGGTGTTCTGCATGGATGAGCCCCTGTCGAATCTCGACGCAAAGCTGCGCGTGCAGACCCGCACGCAGATAGCGGCACTACAGCGTCGGCTCGGCACCACCACCGTGTACGTCACGCACGATCAGGTCGAGGCTATGACCATGGGTGACCGCGTTGCAGTGCTGCGCGGCGGCAAGTTGCAGCAGTTCGCCAGCCCGACCGAGCTCTACGACAACCCCGTCAACGCATTCGTCGCGGGCTTCATCGGTTCACCCGCGATGAACCTGATGACGGTACCGATCGGGTCGGGTGGGGTGCAGATCGGCGACGCGACACTCCCGCTCGAACGTGAGGTGATGACCAAGCTGGCGAGCGCGGGGCTCGACACCGTCACCATCGGACTGCGCCCCGAGCAGTTGGGTATCGAGCACGGTGCGGGCTTCGCAGCGCAGGTCGACCTCATCGAGGAACTCGGCAGTGAGTCCTACGTGTACGCCCACCTCGACGACCCGAAGGTCAAGGGGCTCGACGGTGGACCGGTCGCTCTTGTCGCCCGTTCGGCCGTCCGCGCTCCCGCGAAAATCGGGGAGAGCATCAGCCTCACCAAGCTCGACGGGCCGGTGCACCTGTTCCACCCGGAGTCCGGGGATCGGATCTAAAGGCGGCTCCGCCGCATGTGAGTGGAAATCCATAGCCCGACACGTATTTTCACTCACATGCGGCCGAAGGCGCGGACCCCCCCTTTCGGGGGTAGCGGCCACTGGAGAACCTCCCTAGCGTCGACGGTGACACGCATCACGAGAAGCTCGCGCAGGAGGAATCATGGCCGGATCGGCTTTCACGGCATTCAAGGGCGCTCGCGACGCGCTGCTCGATGCCAACGGAGACTACGACACGGCCGTGTCCACCTTCGAATGGCCCGAACTCGGCGACCGCTTCAACTGGGCCATCGACTGGTTCGACGCCATTGCCCGCGGCAACGACGCCACCGCGCTCTGGATCGTCGAGGAGGACGGGTCGGAGGGCAAGTACAGCTTCGATGCCGTCGCGCATCGGTCCGATCAGGTAGCGCGCTGGTTGGAATCCCTGGGCATCGGTCGCGGTGACTCGGTGATGTTGATGCTCGGAAACCAGGTGGAACTGTGGGAGTCGATGCTCGCAGTGATGAAGCTCGGCGCCGTGCTGATGCCGACGACCACCGCAATCGGCTCCGCGGATCTCACCGATCGCGTGCAACGCGGCCAGGCGAAGGCCGTCATCGTCAATCCCGCCGATGCGCCCAAGTTCGACGACGTCCCCGGCGACTATCTGAGGATCTCGGTCGGCGAATCCGAGGGCTGGATGGACTACCGGGCGGCCTACGAGATGCTGGACGCGCAGCCCTTCGAGACAGTGACCGCGCCCGACGATCGCCTGCTCCTGTACTTCACCTCGGGAACGACCAGCAAGCCCAAACTCGTCGAGCACACGCATGTGTCGTACCCCGTCGGGCACCTCACCACTATGTACTTCCTCGGCGTCGAACCGGGCGACGTGCACCTCAACATCAGCTCACCCGGCTGGGCCAAGCACGCATGGAGTTGCTTCTTCGCGCCGTGGATCGCCGAGGCCACGATCTTCGTCTACAACTACACGCGTTTCGACGCCGCAGCCCTTCTCGAGCAGATCCGTCGGGCCGAGGTGACAACGTTCTGTGCGCCGCCGACGGTGTGGCGCATGCTCATCCAGGCTGACATCTCCGGTGGCAAGGGCGCGTTGCGCGAGGCGATCGGTGCGGGTGAGCCACTCAACCCGGAGGTCATCTCCCATGTTCAGAAGCTGTGGGGCCTCAATATCCGTGACGGTTTCGGGCAGACGGAAACCACTGCTCTGGTAGCGAATACGCCGGGTAGTGAGTTGAAGTTCGGTTCGATGGGACGGCCGCTGCCGGGCGTACCGGTCGTCATCGTCGATCCGGTGACGGGTGAGCTGGCCGATGAGGGCGAGATCTGTCTCGACCTGACGGTGAAGCCGTTCAACTTGATGACCGGGTACCTCGACGACGCCGAACGCAACAAGCAGGTGATGGCGGGCGGTTACTACCACACCGGCGACGTTGCCTCGCGAGACGAGAACGGTTACATCACCTACGTGGGTCGCACCGACGACGTGTTCAAGGCCTCGGATTACAAGGTGTCGCCGTTCGAGCTCGAGAGTGTGTTGATCGAGCATCCGGCCGTGGCGGAGGCAGCCGTCGTACCTGCTCCCGACGAGACACGCCTGGCTGTGCCCAAGGCTTATGTTGCGCTCGCCGCCGGGTGGGAACCGAACGAGGACACGGCATTCGAGATCCTCAAGTATGCGCGTGAGCATCTGGCGCCGTATCTGCGTGTGCGCCGCCTCGAGTTCTTCGAGCTGCCCAAGACCATCTCCGGCAAAATTCGACGCGTGGAACTTCGCGCGCGTGAGGACTCCGGTCAGGTGTTGTCCGAAGAGTTTCGCGACGACCAGTTCGAGCGTCTCCGTATGTGAGTGGAAGTACGTGTCCTGCTATGTATTTCCGCTCACATAGGGGGAGTGGCGGCCCAGGAACGGCGTCACGACGCCCAACACCTCCTCGCTTGCGGCGGGCGTGGTCGAGTGGTCGAATCCTTCGATGAGGTGGAACTGCGCACCGGGTACGAGGTCCGCGGCGGCACGCCCGGCGGCGAGCCGTTCTCGGTCCTCCGACCCGACGTAGAACAGGCACGGCAGATCGAAGCCGCGTAGGGCGTCGTCGGGGAGGCCGGGCTCGGCGTCGGATGCGCGGAAGTAGGCGGCCATGGCGTCGGTGTCGTTCGCAGCGAACGCAGCCCGGGTCGCGTCGTCGACCGGGAACATCCGATGCTCGTTCCATTCGGTGATGAACCCGTCCATTCCCCGCTCCGCCAGCACGTCCGCGCAACCGGGGAAGAACAGTCGATCGAACGCACCGGCCTGCGAACCGTGCGAACCTCCGCCGGCAATCAGGCTGTTCACGCGTTCGGGTGCGTGCGCGGTCAGCGTCAGCCCGGCCCTCGCGCCGAAGGAGTAGCCCCAGTAGTCGACCTTCTCGACGCCGACCGCATCGAGGACGGCGGTGAGATCACCGACCATGGAGCTCATCGAATATGCGTCGACCTCGTGGGGTTTGTCGCTTCGACCGTGCCCGCGCATGTCGACCAAGATCAGCGTCCTGTTCGGTCGTAGCACTTTGGCGTAGCCGAAGGTTCGCCAGATCACATGGGTCAACAGACTCCCGTGTACCAGCATCAGTGGAGGGCCGGATCCGACTACCTGATAGCCGATTCGGACGCCGTCGGACGGGTTGGTTGCGTAGTCCATGCCATCCAGTGTGGACGATCCCAGTCGCCGTACGCGATCATCACTGATGAGCCCGTTGCTGAAACGCGTCGACGGCAGTTTCGACGGTGGGGTAGAAACGCGAGGTATCGAAGCTGCCGGCCGCGCCGAAACGGATCAGTCGGTCTTTGATCGGGCCCTTCATTTCTGCGAATACAAGTCGAATCCCCTGATCCTTCAGATACCGGTCGAGCTCGACGAGCTGGTCGACCGCGGTGGTGTCGAGGCCGGTGATGGGTTCCGCGGCGATGACCACCCACTCCGCTGGGGTTGGTTGGTGATGCACCACGGAGCGGATGTACCGGTCGAAGATGGTTCCGTTCGCGAAGAACAACGGGGCGTCGAACCGCACCACTGCCAGGCCAGGAATACGCTGCCCGTCCGGGTGGCGCTCGATATCGTGGTACCCGGGGCGGTCGGCCGTGCGGACGAGCTCTGTGCGGTACGGCTGCCACGCCCGCGCGATCACAGCGGCGAAGGACAACCCGATCGCGACGACGATGCCCTGAAGCACCCCGACAAGGGTGACCCCGAGGAATGCTGCTGCGGCGAGCCCGAATTCG
The DNA here is from genome assembly GCF_020889545.1 of Rhodococcus sp. I2R. Classification (NCBI taxonomy): domain Bacteria; kingdom Bacillati; phylum Actinomycetota; class Actinomycetes; order Mycobacteriales; family Nocardiaceae; genus Rhodococcus; species Rhodococcus sp. I2R. Next base: position 37,742 of record NZ_JAHUTG010000007.1, on the reverse strand, counting down.
ATGCGGCTCATGTGCCACATGCGGACCAGTCCGCGGAGGTCTATCAGTGCCGTCGCGGCTACGATGACCACCGCTCCGAGCGTCGCGTCGGGCAGGTAGGTGGTGACGCCTGGAGCGGCGAGGACGAAGACCAGCACAGCGAGCGCGCCCACCACGCTCGCCAACTGCGTTTGGGCGCCGTTCTGTTCGGCCACAGGGGTTCGTGAACCGCTGGCAGAGATGGGGAATCCGCCGAACAGTCCGCTCGCCAGGTTGGACACGCCGATGGCTTTCATCTCGGTGCTGCCGTCGACGACGTGATTGTGCCGGGCCGCGAACGTACGGGACAGCACGCCCGTATCGGCGAAGGCGATCAACGCGATAGCGGCCGCCGGGGCGATGAGATGTCCGACGTCGCCCCAGTCGACACCGGAGAAGGACGGTAGCGGCAGTCCGCTGGGAATTGCCCCGACCATGGAGATGTCGTCGGTGAGATCGAAGACTGCCGAGACGATCATGGCGCCCACTACGGCCACCAGAATTCCTGGGATGCTGCGAAACAGTCTGCGAAACAGCACGATCACGGCAAGTGATCCGAAACCGACGGCCGCGGCGATCGGATCGAACTCGCGCGCCCACAGCGATTGCGCGACGTCGGCGATCTGTCCGAGAACACCGGACGCGTCCACGGTGAATCCGAGCAACTTGGGTATCTGACCGACGACGACGATGAGGGCGATCGCGTTGAGATAGCCGAGCCGGATGGGCTTGGAGAGCAGTTCGGTCACGAATCCGAGCCGGAGATAGCCGCCGGCGAGCAGGATGATGCCGACGAGGACACCGAGGACACCGGCCAGCGCCATCGCAGTTTGGGGATCATCGGTCACGGCCAGCGGTGCTATTGCTGCGGCGATGAGCGGAGCGAGCGACGAATCCGGGCCGAGGACCAGGATTCTGGACGGTCCGACTACGGCATAGACGAGTAGCGGCACGATAGTGGCGTACAGCCCCGCATAGGCGGGCAAACCTGCCGCCTGCGCGTAACCCATGCCTGCCGGGATGAGCAGGGCGGTGAGCACGAGACCCGCCGTGATGTCGTTTCGCAACCACTCACGGCGGTAGGTACGGGCCACCACAATTCCCGGCAGCCGGCCGACGCTTCCCGTCCAGGACACCTCCGGAAGCCTACAGCCGAATGCCGCAGCCGAGCTCTATTGGAGCTCTATCCACCTGGTCGGCTGCAGGGCGCGAAGGAACGGTAGGTCATGGCTGGCAACGACGAGTGCGCCCTCGTAGCTCGCCAACGCTTCGGTGAGGTGTTCCTTGCCGGGCACATCGAGGTTGTTGGTCGGCTCGTCGAGCAGGAGCAGTTTCGGCGCCGGATCCGCAAGCAGAATGCAGGCCAGCGCCGCCCGCAGTCGTTCGCCGCCCGACAATGTCGATACGACCGCGTCTGCGTCGCTGCCGCGAAAGAGGAAGCGCGCCAGTTGGGCACGTATTCGTTCGTTGGATGCCGTTGGGGCGACATCCGCAACGTTCTCGGCGACGGTGCGTGTTTCATCGAACACGTCGAGCCGCTGCGGCAGGTACTGCCATGCCGTCGCAGGTTCCGAGGCGTGGATATTTCCGAGCAGTGTCGTCTTCCCGCTGCCGTTCGGTCCGATCAACGCGATGCGCTCCGGGCCTACGATCTGCAGTGCTTCCGGTCCGGCGACCTCCTGCCCGGCATGCACTTTCGTGGCCGGTAAGTCGATACGAATCTGGCGATCCTCTCGCAACCGACCCTCGGCAGTCTCGAGCGCCGCTTGCGCGTCGTCGACCTTCTCGAGGTGGGTGTTGCGGAGCTTGCCCGCCGACACCTGCGCCGACCTCTTACGCAAGCCCATGACGATCTTCGGTTCCCGTTTCTGCTCGGCCATCTTCTTCCCGTATCGGAGCCGACGGTCCAATTTCGTTCGAGTGTCGATCAATTCGCGTTCCTGCTTGCGAACGTCGTTCTTGGCGTCGTGCAGTGCCGCCCGCGCGGCGTCTTGTTCGGCGTCGATGACGCTCCGGTAGTGCTCGTAGTTGCCGCCGAACATCCGCAGCTCGCTCGGCCCGCCTCGTTCTGCTCTCAGTTCGGCGATGGTGTCCACCCCGTCCAACAGCTCGAGATCGTGACTGCACACGATTGCTACGCCCGGAAAAGCCTGTAGGGCCTGGTGCAGGCGGGCACGTGCGTGCAGATCGAGGTTGTTCGTCGGTTCGTCGAGCAACAGCACCTCGGGCTCGGCGAGCAACTCGGCCGTGAGGGCGAGCAACATCGATTCGCCGCCGGACAGGGTGCCGACGACGCGATCGAGATCGTCGCGGTCGGCGACGATGTGCCCGAGCCCGAGTTTGTCCATCAAGGCCACGGCGCGATCCTCGGCGTCCCAATCGGTGCCGACCTCGGTGAAGTCGTGCTCGGTTCCTTCGCCGGATTCGATGCGGTGCAACGCGTTCCGAAGCTCGCGTAGGCGCAGTATCTCATCGACGCGTCTGCCCGGTCGCAGTGCAATGTCCTGCGGTAGGTAGCCCAAGCGCCCCGGAATGGTGATGGAACCACGCTGCGGTGCCAGTTCGCCGGTGATCGATCTCAGCAGAGTGGATTTGCCCGCGCCGTTCGAACCGACGAGACCCGTTGTTCCGGAATGAAAAACGGCATTCAGGCCGTCGAAAACCTGGTCACCGTCGGGCCAGGTGAAGTCGAGGTCGGATATGCGCAGAGAAGTAGACATAGTTGCTCCCAGAGGTGTGCGTGCGCGCAGTCGATCTACGCAAGTGCAGGCGTCAGAACCTCTGAATGAGCAATGGCCTCTCCGAATCTCCTCGACAACAAGACAGAATCCAGGTTAACCCCCTGTCAATCGCGGACGCAACCGCTTTCACCTACGTGCGCCGCAGGTGACTCTTCGGGCATGATCGTGTTCGTGCACACGTCGAAGAAGTCGGTATCGGCCATCGCCGCTGTAGTGGCGCTCGTCCTCGCAGGCTGTGGTGATCAGGGCCCGGCCCAGCCGCAGACCACCGCCGAGCAGTTCGTCGACGCCATCAACAGCGGCGCAGCCGATGCCGCGGCCGCCCTCACCACCGACCCCGCAGCGGCCTCCGCAGCGTTGACGGGGCTTTACGACGGGCTCAGCGCCGGTGGCACCGTCACCGCAACTCCCGACTTCGCCGTCGACTCCACATCGGAGGAAACGGGGACGGTGAATCTCGACGGGACGTGGCGGTTCTCGACCACGACCGACGGAACGGAAGAGCCCGACGGCGAGCCCAAGCAGTGGCAGTACGACACCACCGGCACGGCCATCGAGACCGACCAGGGTTGGCGCATCGAGTGGAACCCGTCCATTCTGGCGCCGGGACTGGCCGCCGACTCCTCGATTCGGTACACAGCAACGGACGCGCTCGTGACCCCCAAGGTGTTCGACCGAGCGGGTGTCGAACTGATGTCGCAGCAGGTCGTCACACTGGTCAACGTCGATTCCACCGCTGATGCCGCAACGGTGGCGGCGTACATCACCCCGATCGTCCCCGGCATCACGGCCGAATCGATCGCATCGAACCAAGCCGCAGCGCAGGGCAACACCACGACAGTGGTCACCCTCCGCCAATCGGACATCGATCCGATCGCCGCACAGCTGACCCAAGTCCCCGGCGTCACCCTGGCCCCGCAGACGCGGCTGCTGACCGCCGACTCCGAGCTCAGCTCGCCTGCGCTGAACGGCGTCGCCGACGTGTGGCAGCAGCGAATCGACGAGAACAAGGGCTGGGCGATCCAGTCGGTGGCAGCAGACGGAAGCGCCGATCGACTGGCCGGAGTCGACGCGAGCCCAGCGCCCGACATCGCCACCACGCTCGACGCCGAACTCCAACGCAAGGCCGACGAGGCGTTGGCGCCACTGGGGCAGCAGGCCGCGATCGTGGCGCTGCAGCCGTCGACCGGTGAGGTGCTGGCCGTTGCCCAGAACAACGCAGCCGACGCGCAGGGCGACATCGCCCTGACCGGCCTCTACCCGCCGGGCTCGACCTTCAAGACCGTGACGACATCGGCCGCGCTCGAAGCGGGCATCGCCACCCCGGACACTGTTCTACCGTGCCCGAGCACCGAGAACATCGAAGGCCGACAGATTCCCAACGACGACAACTTCGACCTCGGCGAGGTCCCGCTCCGAACAGCCTTCGCGGCATCGTGCAACACGACGATGGGACGGCTCGGCGCAGGACTCCCCGCCGACGCCCTCGCCCAGTCCGCACTGCGGTACGGACTCGGCGTCGACTACGTGACGCCCGGCCTCACCACCGTCACCGGCAACGTCCCATCCGCCGAGACCCCGGCGCAGCGCGTCGAATGGGCAATAGGTCAGGGGCAGGTGACGGCATCCCCGTTCGGAATGGCCCTCGTCGCGTCGTCCATCGCCGCAGGCGCCCTCAACGCGCCGACGCTCATCGACGGCCAACCCGGCACCGGCGACACCACCCCGGAACCCGTCGACCCTCAGGTGGCCGAGCAGATCCGCATGATGATGCGTGAAACCGTCACCTCCGGAACTGCGACCCAACTGCAGGACATCCCCGATCTGCTCGGCAAGACAGGCACCGCGGAGTTCGGCCTGAACAACGAGGGAGCCCACGGCTGGTTCATCGGGATTCAAGGCGATCTCGCGTTCGCAGTGTTCGTCGCGGGCGGACAGAGCTCGGCCCCCGCCCTCGAAGCGGCCGGACGCTTCCTGCGCTAACCGGGTCATTCCGCAGGCTCCACTCCTGCGCTAGTCGGCCGGGCCCGGCGTAGCGCAATCGTGACCGTAGCGTAGGGCTCCCGTGCTTGTTACTGGTGTGACAACAGTGAACATTGTGATCATGAGTCGTGTGAGGCATTCGGTCGGCGGTCGAATTCGCGGTCGATACGTGGTTGCAGTGGGCGCCAGTTTGGCCCTGACCAGCACCATGGCGCTGTGGACGATGGAGGAACCGCAGAGCGAGGCCGAGAACATGGCCGCTGCCTTCGTCGACGCTCTCAACAAGCGCGACATCGCAGCTGCTGCCGCGATGACGACGTATCCCAATGCCGCGGCCGCGAGCCTGACGCAGATGTTCGACGGCTTGGCCGCCGATGGGGCGTCGACGAGTGAATTCGAGCTCGGGCAGTTCGTCGACCTCAGCGACGAGTCCGGATTCTTCACGTTGGACTCGGATTGGAATTTCGGCGAGGGCAAGGACTGGCAGTACTCGACGCGGGGCAGCGCGAAGAAGCTCAGCGTTGGGTGGCGAATCTCGTGGGAACCCGATGTTCTCGCTCCCGATCTGCTCCCCGACAATTCGGTGAGCTACGTCCGCACCGACGCCGCGCCGCCGCTCGTGTTCGATGCCGCGCAGAACGTTCTCATGAACGAACGCACCATCAACGCCATTCTGCTCGACCCCGCCCAGACGCCGGATCCAGCTGCCTCGGCAGCGCAGCTCGCGGACGTGATCGACGTCGTTGCCCCACTGATCACCGCCGACTCGATGCTGTCCGAGCTGGCCGCATCCGCCGGGAACTCGATCCTCGCCGTCAACCTCCGAGACGACGATTTCGCAGTGCTCGAGGACGATCTGCGGGCGATTCCCGGTGTCGTCGTCACACAGACACCGAAGCTGATCGCGGGCGATCGCCGCATCACCTCACCTCTGCTCGACTCCCTCCGCTCGGCGTGGCAGCAGAATCGCGACGCCACCGCAGGTTGGGCCGTCGATGTGGTGAACGGCGACGGGTCGCTGACGCGTCAGGCGGGCTTCCAGGGCCCGGGAGGGCCGGACCTGCACGCCACCCTCGATCCACGTATCCAACTCGCGGCGGAGGAAGCCGTGGTGAGCGTCGGGACGGCCGCCTCGATCGTCGCCATCGCCCCGTCCACCGGCGCCATCGTCGCCGTCGCGCAGAACAGTTACGCAAACGAGCAGGGACAGATCGCGTTCTCGGCGATGTACCCGGCGGGTTCGCTGTCGGATCTGCTGGCGGCCGGCGGCGTCGACGCGTCCGGCGTCGGATTGGGTGTGAACTATGCGATGCCGGGCCTCGACGCGCACACCGGATCGGTCCCGTCGGGCAACAGTGCCGTCGAGCGGATCCGAACCGTCGGCAACGAAACGTCCGAATTGTCGGTAACACCATTCGGACTCGCCCAGTTGGGCGCCACGATCGCCCGGGGAGCCGCACCGGTTCCGTCCATCGTCGTCGGCCAGCCGGCCGCGCCGGACACCGATCCCGGCACTGTGGCGCCGGCTGCGCTGGCGAATCTGCGGACACTGCTGCAGAACTCGTCGCACGATCGTGGACTGGGCGGCTACGCCGGTCTCGCTGGGTTCGCCGGCGCCAGCGTCGACGACAGGTGGTTCATCGGCAGCCGTGACGACCTCGCGTTCGCCGTGTACATCGAGGACGCGGGTGACGACGACCAGGCGGTGCGGATGAGCACCAAGCTGCTCGACGAGATCGCCTCGGGCAGTACCGAGTAGGCGACCGCCAACGCACGCGGGGTAGCTTTAGCCCTCGTGACCCTGCTCGCATTCGGACTCCTCGTCGTCGCCGGATTCTTCGCCGGCCTCGTCGGATTCGTGACGGGTTTGGCCTCACTGGTGTCCTATCCCGCGCTGCTCGCTGCGGGTCTGAGTCCCGTCGCCGCGAACGTCACCAATACGGTCGCTCTGGTCGCGGCGGGTGTCGGGGCGACGACCAATGCGTCGAGCGAGATCGCCAAGGACGGCAGGCAGCTGATTCGCGTGGGGATCGTATCGGCGGTCGGTGGTCTGGTCGGCGCGATCGTGCTGCTCACCGCGCCTGCCGGGTCGTTCGAAGCGGTGGTCCCGTTTCTTGTGGCATTCGCTGCCATCGCGCTACTGCTGCAGCCCAGATTGCGAAACTTCGCCGGGACCAGGAAGTTTCCGACGCTCTATCCTGTCGCCCTGTTCTTCGTGGCGGTGTACGGCGGCTACTTCGGCGCCGGGGCAGGAGTGATCTTCCTGGCGCTGGCGTTGATCTGCACGTCCGACTCCATTTGGCGTGCAAGCATCCTCAAGAGCTTCCTGTTGGGGATCGCCAATCTCGTCGCGGCGATCTTCTTTGCCTTCTCCGGTGACGTGAACTGGTTGGCGGCCCTTGCTCTGGCGATCGGCGCATTCGTCGGCGGGTACTCCGGACCCCCGGTGGTGAAGGTCATTCCGCCGAATTTTCTGCGCCTTGCCGTCGTATTTCTCGGTCTCGGACTCGCTGCCTGGCTGCAGTTCGCGTGAACTAGCGCACGCCGCTCATCATCTTCTTGATCCACGGCGTGAGCGCAAGGAGGACAACGGCAACGGCGAGAGACGCGCCACCGACGCTGTAGAAGAACGGATTCGGGTTGTCCTGGTCGTAGTAACCGGCCAGTGTGCCGGCCATCGCCGAACCCAATGCGACGGAGAGGAAGAACAGCGCGACCATTTGGGTGTGGAAGTTCTTCGGGGCGAGCTTGGTCGAGAGCGACAGTCCCACGGGGGACAAGAACAGCTCGGCGAAGGTGAACATCAGCAGGATGCCGACGAGGGCGAGCAACGGCATGCTGTTGCCGGCCAGCGAGGGTACGAATGCGAGGAAAGCCAGGCCCATGATCCCGACGCCCGCCGCGAACTTCAGCGGTGTCGACGGCTGGCGATCACCCAGTTTCGTCCAGACGGCCGCGAACACACCCGCGAAGATGATGATGAAGATCGGATTGATGGACTGCACCCAGTTCGGGGGAAACTCCCACCCGAACAGGTTGCGATCGAGCACGGTATCGGCAAGGAGCGGGACCGTCGTGAACTGCTGCTGAAACAGCGACCAGAACGCGGCGCTGGCGATGAACATCGGGATGAACGACACGACGCGGCGACGCTCGATGGTGGTGATGTGCTTGCTCGAGAGAATGACGGCGAAATACCCGATGGCGGCGATCACCGTCACTCCGACAACGATATCGGACATATTGGACGCCGTGATCGCGCCGAACACCGACAGCAGCGCGACGACCACGATGGCGGCGACGCCGATGGCTCCCCACTTGATGCGCTGATCTGCGGGCAGCGGATTCGAGGGGGACGCGCCGATACCGTGCAGGTGCTTGCGCCCGAGTGTGTACTGGATCAAACCGGCCGCCATACCGATTGCTGCGAGACCGAAACCCGCATGGAATCCGAACGTATCCCAAGCGAGCCCGGTGAGCAGGGGTCCGACGAACGCGCCGATGTTGATGCCCATGTAGAACAGTGAGAACCCGGCGTCGCGACGATTGTCGTGCTCGCCGTACAGATCGCCGACGAGCGATGTCGCGTTGGCTTTGAGTCCGCCGCTACCGAACGCGACGAGGACCAAACCCACTCCAACACCCAGCAATCCGGGCAAGACGGCCAAAGCGATGTGACCGAACATGATCATCACGGCGCTGTAGAACAGTGTGCGCTCGGACCCCAGCAACCGGTCGGCTACCCATCCGCCCAGAATCGTCGACAGATAGACGGTGCCGCCGTAGGCGCCGACGATGGACGTCGCAGAGCTCTCCGCGAGTCCGAGGCCACCATCGGACACCGAGTAGTACAGGTAGTAGATGAGGATGCCTTGCATCCCGTAGAACGAGAAGCGCTCCCACATCTCGACACCGAAGAGATTCGCCAGAGCGAACGGCTGCCCGAAGAACGCGGTGTCCTGCTTGTTGTGCACGTCGGCCATCTGTGAACTGTTCCATGCCGGTGGGTGTTCCGGCAGGCCGATGGGGCTACTTTTTCGTTACAAGTAACAGTCTGGCAAGCGCGCGCCATCCGAACAGGAAGATCGCGAGGACCGTCGACGCCACGAGGACGAAGCTGAACGCAGTTCCCTGCCCGCTGACCACACGCAGGATCATGCCGACGGCGACCGTCGAAACCCAGACGACGATGCCCGTCGGGACGATCAGGTAAGCGTCGAATTTGTCGCGGTAGAGCGCCCAGGTGGCAACCCAACCGACGACGGCTCCGGTGACGAAAGGCCATGCGGTGGTGGCGAGGCCCGCCACGGCATTCGCTTCGTCGTGACTTCTTCGTCCGATGGCGCAGAAGACGACGACGAGGACGAGATCGACGACGGCGGCGATGATGGGGCTTCGCTTGCTCACCGGTCCCACAATAGAGAACGGGCCCGCGGACGTATCGGTCCGCGGGCCCGTTCGGCCGTGCCAAGAGTGGTGACTAGGAGGCCTGGCCGGCTTCGATCTCCAGGGTGAGGGTGATCTTGTCGCCGACGACAGCGCCGCCGCCCTCGAGGGGCATGTCGATGCTGATGCCGAAGTCGCGACGGTTGATGGTGGTGGTTGCCTCGAACCCGGCGACCGGTCCCGCGCCCATGCCCGGGTTGACCCCGTTGAACTCGAGCTTCATCTCGATGGACTTGGTGACGCCGTGCAACGTGAAATCACCCGTCAGGACGAAGTTCTCGCCACTGGGCTTGACCGAGGTGGAGGTGAACGTCGCGGTCGGGAACTTCTCGACCTCGAAGAAGTCGGCGGTCTTGAGGTGGCCGTCGCGCTGCTCGTTGTCGGTGGTGATGGATGCGACGTCGATCTCGGCGTTGACGGACGGTGTCCCGTCGGCGGAAACGGTGATCGTGCCGCTGAAGTTCTGGAAGCGTCCCCGGACCTTGCTGACCATGAGGTGGCGAACCGAGAAGCCGACCGTCGAGTGTGTGGCGTCGATGTTCCAGGTGCCGGCCGAGAGTTCGGGCAAAGCGATGGCGGTGGTCATGTGAGCTCCTTGGGTTGAAGGTTCAAGCGGTATATGAATATTAAACGGACCGGGGTCCGGATGTATTCCGCCAGCGCGGAATGTGACGGAGAACACATGCATTTGGTGACCGAATGTCACATTGGCTCACCCACGAGTGAGCGAATGGCCCCCTCGCACACTCAGAGTGACCGACTGTGACATTCGCTCCGAAAAAGCCGGGCAACCGAAACTGCAACCTTCAAGCAGTTTCGGGGTCGGCCCTGTCTGCGCGCTGCTCGGCGTCGCTGCGGGAGGCGTGCAGTTCGCTGGTTTCGCGCCGTTGGAGTTCGAAGTCGTAGTCCAGATCCTCGTGCTGGTGCTTGCGGAAGAGCACCAGAAACACGATCCACCCGACGATGGCGACGAGGATGAAACTGATAGCGCGGTAAACGAAGGCGGCTGCCACAGCCTGGGACGCGCTGATCGAGGCAGCGCTGGTGAGCAGTGCTATGAGGGTGGCGTCGACGACGACGAGTCCACCGGGGGCGAGCGGGACCGATCCGACTGCCTTGGCCGCCGCGAACGCGAACAGTAGCCCGGACAATCTGGGATCGGCGCCGACGGCGTAGCAGGCGAAGCCCAGGCAGGCCACATCCGCGAGACGGTGGACAACCGACCACGTCAAGGTCAGGCCCGCATCGCGCGGGCCGAGCCGGACGAATCGAACCTGCTCGATGATTGCGTCGACGCGTTCGCGGCCGATGTCGGGTGCTTGGTTTCGGAAGTTGTTGATCTTGCCGAGCACCCACCCGGCTGCGCTACGGATCGACGATGGATGCGCGGAGACGTACCGCACGGCGAACACGATCGCGAGCACGCCCGCGATCGGTACGACGAGGGTGAAGGTGTTGACCGATCCGCCGACGAGCAATGCGCCGGCGACACCGAGCAGAGCGAGTCCCGACGCGGCGATGACCCCGGAGATCGCGAGCTGCCAGGACGCGACGACGGGGCTTGCTCCCCATCGGCGGGTCTGGCGGTAGGTGAAGGCGGTGGAGAACACCTGGCCGGCGGGGAGCGTCAGCGACATCGCTGTGCTTCCGTAGATGACGGCCACCGATTTCGCCTGCCGCACGCGCACCCCGGCTGCGGACATCAGCTGCTTCTGGACTCGGCCGAAAGCGCTCAGTGACAGCGCCTGCGTGACGATGCAGCCAGCGACCCACCCCCAGTGGATTTCGGTCAACGCCTGCCAGGATTCGTGCAGCCGCGGCCACAGATAGATTCCTTCAGCAACGAGCAGGGCGAGCAATGCGATCCCAGCGGCCCACTTGAGCCAGCGAAGACGATTGTGTTTGCGTTTGCGGGGTGCATCGGCCACACGCTCGGGTCTGGGTTCGGCCACCTTCACAGGGTAACCACTACCGGGCCCGGCTCAAGGACGCTCCACCGGCCAAGCCAGGTGGGTGAGCCGACGCCGGCCTCGCAATTGAACCTGATCGCCGAGCTCCCAGTGTTCCTGCTCCTCGTCGCTGGCGAAGTAGACCGCCGAGGTCGACGCGAGCACTCGGCCCGGGCGTAGTTTTGCCAATTCGGTCAAACGGGACGCCTCGTTGACCGGATCGCCGATGACGGTGTATTCGAAGCGTTCCTTGGCACCGATGTTCCCGGCGACGGCGAGCCCCGCGGAAACGCCGATGCCGATGTCGAGACCGGTGATGTCGTTGAGTGCAAATCGGAGGTCACGGGCTGCTGCGAGCGCCGCCGTCGGAGCATCGGGGCGATCCAGCGGTGCGCCGAAGATCGCGAGCGCGGCGTCACCCATGAATTTGTTGACGAATCCGTGGTGCTTGTCGATCACATCGACGACGACACGAAAGAACTCGTTGAGCAACACCACGACATCGCCCGGCGGACGTTCCGACGCCGTCGCCGTCGAGCCGACCATGTCGACGAACAGGACCGCGACGAAGCGCGTCTCGCCGCCCAGTTCGGTACCGAATTGCAATGCGCGTCGCGCTACGTCCTCGCCGACGTGCTGGCCGAAGAGCTCGCGGAGAACGCGTCTTTCGGCGGACTCCTCCATCATGCGGTTGAAGCCGACCTGCAACCGGCCGATCTCGCTGCCGTCGAACACCTCGACCTCGACGTCGTTGTCGCCTCGTTGAACGCGTTCTATGGCGCGACGCAACTGGCGGATGGGATCGGAAATCTGGCTCGCGGTGAGCATCGACAGGATGAACGCCTGACCGATGGCCAGCCCGCTCAGCAGAATGATGGCGATCGCCAACGCGTTGGTGGAGAACACGAGGTCGGTGGTCAACTGCGTCACGCACAGCAAAATGATGCCGATGACGGGCATCAACGTCCCGAGGCCCCAGGTCATCGCCATGCGAGTGCCGACGCCGGGGGTCAAGGTGCGATCGAAACGCCCCTCGCTCAGCGCCATTGCGGCGACAGGTCGCAGGATGCGTTCGCCGAGCATGTAGGTGAAACCGAAAGTCACGGTCGCAGCCATCACGACGGTGACGATGACCGCGACGGCCAGAGATGGCATCTCGCTCACGGTGAGGATCACGAAGATGAAGCCGCCGATCACCCACAGGATGGAGTGGACGATCGCCTGCCTCAGTGGTGCGTGCAGTGTCGTCATCTGCTCTCGGCGCGTCGGCGGGCCGCCGCGCAACTGCCAGCGGACCACCGTCCGCAGCATCACTGCCGCGTAGTAGAGACTGATCGCCCCCGCGAGCACGAGGTAGGCGCCGAAAATGTAGACGTTGCGCACCCGGTCGGCGACGATGGGCTGCGACTCCTCGAGCGGCAATCCGTAGCGAACGAACGCGAACACCAGCACCGCGCCGAAGAGATTCGACAGCAGCATCGAGAGCATATAGAGCGGCCAGCGACTCCTCAGAGTGAGCGAGACCGCTCGGTAGGATGCCAGCACGGGTTAAATTTACCGGGTGACCGAACGCGAGCCGCAGGCAGAAGCGTCGAAGGTACTTTCGGGCTCCCCTGGAACACGTCCTTCGCCTGCTGAGGCGGTACATCCGTACGTTCGAGTCGCCGCCGCGTGGACGTGGCGCCTGCTTGTCCTGTTCGCCGGATTCCTCACGTTCTGCTACCTCGTCGTCCAACTCGACATCGTGTTCGTGCCGCTCGCCATCGCCCTGTTGGCCTCGGCGATGCTGCTGCCTCTCGTCGACTGGATGCACCGCCGTCGCGTTCCGCGCGCCGCCGCCGTCGTCATCGCGATCATCGCGAGCATCGGTGTCGTCGCGGGCATCATGACGTTCGTCGTCGAACAGTTCATCGAGGGCCTGCCCCAACTCGGAGATCAGATCACCGCCTCGGTCACCGATCTCGAGGGGTGGCTTGCCCAAGGCCCACTGCACATCAGCGAGGACCAGATTCGGCAGGCGAGCGACAACGTCGTCAAAGCCATCCAGGACAACCAGGCCGCAGTTACCAGCGGGGCGTTGTCCACCGCAACGGTCGTCGGCGAAATCCTGACCGGGACACTGCTGACGCTGTTCATCCTCATCTTCTTCTTGTACGACGGCAGCAAGATCTGGGAGTTCGTCACCCGCCTCGCCCCGAGGTCAGCGAGACGCCGGGTCCGGATTGCGGGTAGTCAAGGCTTCAGGTCGCTCGTCGGATACGTGCGTGCGACGGTGGCGGTTGCTGCCGCCGACGCCGTCGGCATCGGGGTCGGCCTGGCGATACTCGGTGTTCCGTTGGCGCTGCCGCTGGCATCTCTGGTGTTCATCGGTGCATTCGTTCCGATTGTCGGGGCGCTTCTCGCCGGGTTCCTTGCCGTGTTCGTCGCCCTGGTGACCAAGGGTTTTCTGACCGCACTGCTGACGCTGGTAATCGTCGTGGCGGTGATGCAGCTCGAAGCTCACGTGCTGCAACCGCTGCTGCTGGGGCGAGCGGTGCGTATCCATCCGCTCGCGGTGGTGCTGGCGATCACGGTCGGTATCGTCACGGCCGGCATCGTCGGGGGCCTGTTGGCGGTACCGATCGTCGCCCTCCTCAATACCGCGATCCGTTCTCTGCTCGTCGAGGACCCCGACGAGCTCGAGATACTCCCAGACGAGCTCGAGATGCTCCCAGCCGAGCTCGAGGTGCCGGACGGGGCCGAACCCGAAAATGATTGACCCCGTCACCCCGCTGTGGCGGGCCTCGCAGGCTTTTCGGCTGATCACCCTGGCCTACGCCGTCAGCTTCCAGATCGCATCTGTCGGCAACTACACCGATGCGCGGCTCAGCTGGGTCCTCGTCGCCATTATGGCGGTATGGACCGGTGTGTCGGCTGCGCTGTTGTCGCAGGCGACGGTAGCGCGGTGGAAGGTGGTGCTCGGCGATCAGATCGTGGTGATCGCGTTGATGGCGTCGACCAGGTTGGTGGCCGAGCACGACTGGTACAGCTCGCATCAGACGTTGCCTACCACGCTGTGGGCCACCAATGCGGTGATCTCCGCGGCGCTCCTCTTCGGTCCCAAGGGCGGCATCGCCTCGGGTGTGATGCTGTCGCTGGTCAGTGCGATCGTGCGGGATCAGGTCGACGTCGACCTGTGGACCGACGCCACGGCTCCGGTGCTGATCTCGGTGGGGCTTGCGCTCGGCTTGGCGAGCAACACTGCTCGGCGGGCCCATGCGGAGCTCGAACGCGCGAGCAGATTGGCCGCCATCACCGAGGAACGAGAACGGCTCGCCCGCCAGGTACACGACGGGGTTCTGCAGGTACTCGCACTCGTGCGTCGCCGCGGTTTCGAAATCGGCGGAGCGGCAGAAGAACTCGCTCAACTCGCCGGTGAGCAGGAAGTCGCGCTCCGGATGCTCATCTCGGAGCAGGGGGAGCCGTCGCGATTCGATGCCACCAGAACCGAGGTCGACCTTTCCGGCCTGCTGCGGCCGCAGGCCAGCACCACGGTGTCCGTGTCCACACCGCCCGATCCCGTGCTCCTCGACGGACGTATCGCCGACGAGGTGTCCGCGGTGGTCTCCACCGCCCTGTCCAACGTCGCGCTGCATGCCGGACCCGGTGCGCGCGCTTACGTTCTGCTCGAGGACATGGGCGAGGAGATCATCGTCAGCATTCGCGACGACGGCCCCGGTATCGCTCCGGGGAGACTGGCCGAAGCGGTGGCCGAAGGTCGCATGGGAGTATCGAAATCACTGCTCGGTCGGGTGGAGATGCTCGGCGGGGTGGCCGCGCTGGATACGGACGAATCGGGAACGGAATGGGAAATTCGACTGCCGAAGGAGCCGACATGAGCGGCGAGCACATTTCGGTCATGGTCGTCGATGATCACCCGATGTGGCGCGATGGCGTCGCCCGAGATCTCGAGGCAGCGGGGTTCGAGGTCGTGGCAACCGCTGACGGCGTCGATGCCGCGCGAAGGCGTGCCGGCGCCACCACGCCCGACGTCGTGCTCATGGACATGCATCTGCCCGACGGCAACGGGGCCGAGGCGACCGCCGCGGTGCTCGCGGTCTCCGCGAACAGTCGAGTTCTGGTGTTGTCGGCTTCGGCGGAGCGCGAGGACGTGCTCGACGCCATCAAGGCCGGCGCCACCGGCTACCTGGTCAAGAGTGCGTCCGCGCAGGATCTGTACGAGGCGGTACGCGTCACGGCTGCTGGCCAAGCCGTGTTCACTCCCGGCCTTGCGGGCCTGGTGCTGGGTGAGTATCGACGGATCTCGACGGCGCCCGACCAGAGCGACCATGTCGACACCCGCCCCACGCTGTCCGACCGCGAAACCGAGGTGTTGAGGCTGGTGGCAAAGGGGCTGAGCGCCAAGCAGATTGCCACCCGGTTGTCGCTCAGTCACCGCACCGTGGAGAACCATGTGCAGGCCACACTGCGCAAGCTGCACTTGGCCAACAGGGTCGAGTTGACGCGCTACGCGATCGAGAAGGGTTTGTGACTTCCCTCTTCAGGCAACCCTGACGCCATGACCGACACCGACAAGCCCGCCGCTTCCCGATCCGCTGATTCAGAACCAGTCGACACCACGGTCGACCCCACGCAGAAGACACGTGGCATGGACGCGGATACCGAGCAGAACGCCGACGAGCGTGGTGAAGCGATTCGCCAGTTCGACGATCACATGGACAGTGCCGGCGACGAGCAGAAGCTGCCCACACCGGACGCCGAGGATGTGACGGCCGACAGGACCGACCCGAAGACGACGCAGCGCAGCGAGTAGATCAGGCTTTGACCAGCTGCATCAGGGCGATCTTCGCCACCGGCGCGTAGGGCAGCACCAGCAGCGGCGAGCCCTCGGCCGGTGGTGTCGGCGGTGAGGCGGTCGTGCTCGTAGTCGACACCCATGATTTGGGGCGCCCACTCCGGCCAGCGGTCCGGATTCATGTATCGCTCCCATCCGAGGGTGGCTGACGCCGATCCGGTGGCGTCGATGGTGGTCTGCATCGATAGCCGATACCCCGTACACGCCCGCGTGAACCGGCCCCGGATCGTCACCACCGGAGCAGGGAGAATTTGTCTGCTCGTGGCTGCGCGGTCATGCCGAGCCGTCATACTCGCGCCAATGCGCATCGTGCAGCTGGCGAACTTCTACGGTCCTCGATCAGGTGGCCTTCGGACAGCGGTCGATCAGCTGGGCGCGGGCTACACAGCGCGCGGACACGAGGTGATCCTGGTGGTCCCGGGGGCCGAGGCGTCGGAAGAACTCCTCCCGACGGGCGTCCTGCGGATCACCGTGCCCGCGGTAGGTATCCCGTTCACCGGCGGATATCGGGCCGCGGACCCCCGCCGGGTCGCGGACGTGACGGCCGGGCTCTCGCCGGACGTGCTCGAGGTCTCCGACCGTCTGACACTTCGTGGGATGGGTGCGTGGGCGTCGCGACGCGGAGTCGGCAGCGTCATGATCTCGCACGAGCGGTTGGACAGGTTGCTGGGCCAGATACTCCCTGAACCGGCCGCGCGTGCCATGGCTGATGTCGCGAATGCTCGCACGGCCCGGTCCTACGACGAGGTGGTGTGCACGACTCGTTTCGCGCGCCGCGAGTTCGAGCGAATCGGCGCCGCCAACGTCAGCGAGGTACCGCTCGGGGTCGACCTCGATTTGTTCAATCCATCCCGCCGAGATCCACTGATCGCCTCCGCCTGGCGCGGCGACGCCGATTCGCTCCTCGTTCACTGCGGTCGACTCTCGGTGGAGAAACATGTCGAGAGAAGTATCGATTCCGTTGCTGCGCTGCACTATTCGGGCACAAATGTCCGGCTCGTCGTGGCCGGCGACGGACCCCGTCGACCCGGTCTGGAGCGTCGCGCACGCGGCCTCCCAGTCGAGTTCGTGGGCTTCGTCGACGGTAGAGAAGAGCTCGCCTCGCTACTGGCCTCGGCCGATGTCGCGTTGGCACCCGGCCCGCATGAAACGTTCGGGCTCGCGGCGCTCGAATCGCTGGCCACCGGAACACCTGTAGTGGTGTCGCGATCCTCGGCGCTGGCAGACATCGTCACACCGGCGTGTGGTGGCCACTTCGACGACACCGCAGACGGATTCGCATGCGAACTGTCGCGCGTCCTCGACATACCGACCGCGTCCCGACGGCGCGCGGCGCGAAGCCGTGCCGAGCAGTTCGGTTGGCCCGCCTCGGTCGACGGCATGCTCGCGGTTCTCGGATGTGGCCGCGTCGCCGATTGACCCCCGTCATGGGCTTTTCGCCTATTGTGGGCTTCATGGAGGCGAGGAATTTACGGGTGTCCGACGCGGAGAAGGAACATGTCGGTCAGCTGCTGCAACGCGCTGTCGGGCAAGGGATGCTCTCGCTCGGCGAGTTCACCGAGCGGATGGACACCGCGCTCGCGGCCAAAACTCGTGGAGAGCTGAACTCGGTGCTGATCGACCTTCCGGGTATGCAAGTCGCCGAAGAGCAGGGCCCAGTGAGCCCGAACCGACACCCTGCGCAGGCGAAGTACCCGGCGCAGACCCCGCACCCGGCGCAGACCCAGTACCCGCCGCAGCCTCAGTACCCGCCGCATCAGGCTCGCACCTACGCACCGAATCACGTCGGTGGGTGGCACGACAGTCGCGCCGAGGCGATCCGGGGAACCATGTCGACCGTCACCCGCAAAGGACCGTGGAACGTCCCACGCGCCCTGTCAATCGAAAGCAAGCTGTCGACGGTGACCCTCGATTTCACCCAGGCCGTCATGTCCTCGCAGGTCGTCGAGGTCAGTATCGACGATTACTGCAGCACCGTCACGCTCGTCGTGCCCTCGGAGGCGACGGTCGACCTCAACGCCGTCGAAACGGTCGGCGGCAGTGCAAACAACAAGGTGCGCACGGGACCTCCGATCGGCCCGCTGCACATCGTCGTTCGCGGCAAAGTGAGATTCGGATCGATCACCGCCAAACACCCGTTCGGAACCTCGTTTCGCAAAATGCTCGGTCAGTGACACTCCTCGGTCAGTGACACTCCTCGGTCAGTGACACTCCTCGGTGAGTGACATTCTGCGGAGAACCCCTACCTCGAACGAGTAGAACTACTCAGGCGCATCGGTGTGGTTCAGCGAATGATTCTCGGCATGTCCACTTACCGCGGTACCCAACTCGACCCGCACCTGGTGGCCGGATTGTCCGGTCAATTCGCCTCCCTCGGTGATCAGCTGCGGCGACTCTCCGGCGACCTCGGCGCCCTGCACGCGCAACTGGTGGCCCAGCCGGTCCAAGCACCCCCGCCGGTCCAAGCACCCCCGCCGGTCCAAGCACCCCAGCCGGTCCAAGCACCCCGGCAGCCTCTGCCTCAGCCGGGGCGCCCGCGGTGGGACACCGGCCCCCAACCGATGCCGCCACACTCCCGCCCCCGGGCTGAACCGGTGGTTACCCCTCCAGCGCGCCGCGTTGAGGTGCGCGCGCCACGAGTAGAAAAGACGCCGTGGTGGCAACGCGACGGCGTGATCAGCCGCGTTCTGGCCGTCGCCGGTGCGGGTGTGACTCTCGTCGGTGTCGTGATGCTGCTGATTCTGGCGGCGCAGGCCGGCTGGTTCGGTCCGGAACTGCGCGTCGGCGTCGGCGCAGTGTTCTCGATCGCCCTCGTCTACATCGGATCTCGCGTCTTCGGTAAGCCTGGTGGTCGTGTCGGCGGGATCGCGGTCGCAGCCACGGGCATTGCCGGTCTCTACCTCGACGTGGTTGCGATGACGGTGATCTACGAGTGGCTGGAAACATCGATCGGTCTCGTTGCCGCGTTCGGTATCGCCGCCGCCGGTGTCGCGCTGGCGGTCTCGTGGCGATCGCAGGCCATGGCGGTACTCATTCTGACCGGAGTAGCACTCTGCGCGCCGGTGTTGACCGGAGGAATCACTCCGGCGCTGGTCTGCTTCTTCGCCGCGACGTTCGTGGCAAGTTTTGCCGCCCAGCTGGGACGAGACTGGCCCATTCTGGGCGCCGTTCGCACGGTACCGATCGTGGTGGTCTCGCTGATCGCCATCGCGCAGGCCGGGTTGGGCGATATCTCCGATATCGATGCGCTGATCCTTCTCATCGTCTCCGCCGTGGTAGCGGCGTTCGGGCTCGGCAGCTCCGCCGCTCTGCTCCGTCGCAACAACGCCGACACCATGGCGACTGCCACGATAGGCTTTGCGGCTCTACCGATTCTGGCTGCTGGCACCATGTTCGGAACGTGGACGGCGTCCATCATCGAGTCGACTGTGGCACTCGTTGCCGTCATCACGCTCGTCGCGCTGCGGTGGCTGCCGCGGAACGCCAGAGTGGTGCTCACGACCATCGGATCCCTGGCGCTGCTACAAGCGGTCCTCCTGCCGACGGCGGTCGACTATCGGCCCCTTGCACTGTTGGTCGTCGCTGCAGTGCTGGTCGTCGCCGCGCAGCGGTCGCGGTCACGGTTGGCCTATTTCACTTCAGCTGCCTTCGCGGCACTCGGGACGGTGGGATTTCTGCTGGTCAGTCCACCTGCCTCGGTGGTGGACTCCGCCCATGCTGCAGGTGGATACGGGGTGGTGCTTGCGGGATTCCTGCTGGTTGCGCTCGCGGTCGGAATGGTTCGAGTGGCAGCGGAATTGGAGATCGCCGACGCCAATCTCGGGGCCTGCTGGATCATCGCGGGACTCGTCGCGATCTATGCGAGCACCGCGGCAACCGTTGCGCTCGGTATCGCAGCCCTCGGCGGCGAGACCGGGTTCGTCGCCGGCCATTGCGCGGCGACAATCGCATGGATGGCGGCGGCGATGGCGTTGCTTGCGCTCGGTCTGCGCAGCGAAAAGTACGCGCATATCGCGCTCATGGCGGGTCTGTCATTGACAGCGGCATCGGTGGCGAAACTGTTTCTGTTCGACCTCGGTGCACTCGACGGAATGTTCCGAGTGGGAGCCTTCATCGTCGTCGGGTTGCTCCTACTGCTTGCGGGCACCCGGTATGCGCGCCGGTTCGCGCACGTGACCGAGGCCTCCAGCCCCGTGTAGCGGTCCGCTCCCCAGGTTCGCGAGCGCCGGAGTTACCTCCGGCGCTCGCGCGCGAGCAGTTCACTGACGCTCAGAGCCTGACTTCCACCACGGTGCCGGCCGCTGTCGGCGTCGGAGTTCCGGGTCGACGAGTCCTCGGGCGCTCGTCTCGAGGCGCGTCGGGTGGAGTTTTCCGAATCCGAAGAGCCGGCGGGGTTCTCGACATCGTCCGGCTCCGGGCGAGGTGCGTTGCGGGTGGAGATGTCGTACCGGGCGCGAGGGGCGGTCGCCGCACGCGGCGAACGTGCCGATCCGTTGGGCGTTCCCTGGGACTGCGAGTAGCCGCGAACCCCTCCGGTGGGTTGCTCACCGCGAACCTCACGGGGCGCTGCGGTCTCACTACCGAGCGCGTTCGGCTCGACCGTGACGGTGCCGTTGCGCTCGGTGCCGTTGGTCTCGCCGCGGTGGCCGTTTCGATCGGGTACTGGCGAGGATTCCGGCTCACTCGCCGACGACGACCGGGTGGATGGCCATGCGGTGCCGTTGCTCGAGTCCGCCCGCCGCCGACCTCGCTTCGGCTCGCTGGCATCCTTCTGTTCGCCGGTACCGGCACGGTCGCCCTCGTCGAGGGGTTGCTGCTCGGTGCGCGGGGCGTTGGACGGCGCCCTCAGATCCGCCAGCCAGCTTTCGATGGACCGAGGATCCGGCGTCGACTCGGCGTTGACGATCGGCCTGGCCTGACGCGCCGGCTCGCGCGGTACCTGCGGCTGGCGAGGCGAGGTGTCCTGGTTTGGCGGCGGGGTAGCCGATTCGGCGCTGCTGACGGGCACCGGGCCAGGGGTGTGGGGTGCAGGGCTGTAGGGTGCGGGGCTGTCGGCTGGGGGGACCGCCGGGGCGTGCGCGGGCCTACCGGTGACCGATCGTCGCTCGTCCTCGCGGGCGGCATGAGTCGCTCTGATCGGGCCGGACCCGGTCGGGGAGACGACGGGGATCGGCTCGGTCAACGGCTCGTTGCGAGGCGCGGCCGAATCGCCTTTCGATGCAGCCGCCGGCGCTGCCCCCGCCATCACGAGTTCGGGGATATCGCCGGACACGACTTCGTCGTCGAGGACCGTTTCGCCCAGTCCCAGCTTCTGCTGAATGCGCTTCATCCACTGCGGTGCCCACCAGCAATCGTCGCCGAGCAGCTTCATCGTTCCAGGCACGAGGAACATACGAATGACGGTGGCGTCGATGATGAGCGCGGCGATCATGCCGTACGCGATGTACTTCATCATGACCAGCTCGGAGAACGCGAACGCGCCGGTCACCACGATGAGAATGAGCGCGGCGGCAGTGATGATGCGGCCGGTGTGCGAGGTTCCGATGCGGATGGCCTCGCTGGTGCTCGCGCCCTTGTCGCGCGCTTCGACCATGCGTGAAACAAGGAACACTTCGTAGTCGGTCGAAAGCCCGAACACGATGGCAATGATCAGCACCAGAACTGGTGCCATGATCGGACCGGGCGTGAAGTTCATCAATCCCGCACCGTTGCCTTCGACGAAGATCCAGGTCAAGATACCCATCGTCGCGCCAAGTCCGAGCGTCGTCATGAGGACGGCCTTGATCGGCAACACCAACGATCCGAACGTCAAGAACATGAGCAGGGTGACGACGAGAACGACGAGGATCGCCATCAACGGAAGATTGTCGATGAGGGCCGTGATCGAGTCCTGCTCGATGGCGGGCGTGCCGGTCACCATCACCGTCGCACCCTCGGGCACGTCGATACTTCGGAGGTAATCGATCGTGGCCGTGGCGTCGTTGCGGTCGACGAGCCCGGCCTTGAAGACGATTATCCCGTCCTTGCTGGCGCCGGTGGGAGAGAACTTCTCGACCAGCCCAGGTGCCTGGTTGGCCTGCCCGGTGATTGCCGCGAGATTCGGGCCCTGCGCATCTTCGATGACGAGCTTGATCGGCTCGGTTCGCTGGCCGGGGAACAGCTCGTCGAACTCGGCCTGCGCTTCCCGGGTGACGTTGTTCGGTGGGAGGTAGGTCTCGTTGATACCACCGAACTTGATGTTGCCCACGGGCAAGGTGAGCAGGACGAGGCCGAGAACGATGGGGACGGTGACCTTGACCGGGTTGCGCATGACCCAGCGGGTCAGCGTGCCCCACATGCCGTTCTCGATTTCCTCGGACGACTTGGTCTTGCGCATGAACTTGAAGCCGAGGGCGTCGACCCGGGGCCCCAATACGGCCAGCATGGCGGGAAGAATCGTGATCGCGGTGAGGGCGGCGAGCGCAACGGTCGCGATGGATCCGTACGCGACCGATTTGAGGAAGCCCTGGGGGAAAAGCAGGAGACCACCGAGACTGGCGACGATCATGGTCGCCGAGAACACGACGGTGCGGCCCGCTGTCATGACCGATCGTCGAACAGCCTGCTGCGTGGTGCGGCCGTCGCCGAGTTCCTCGCGGAATCTCGACACGATGAAGAGCCCGTAGTCGATCGCGAGACCGAGCCCCACCAGTGAGACAACAGGGGCCACGAAACTGTTGACTTCGGTGAAGTTGGTGAAGAGCTTGACGATGCCGTTGGCGCTGACGACCGTCAGGCCGCCGACGATCAGGGGAAGCGCAGCGGCGACGACGCCGCCGAAGATGAAGAACAGCAGTATCGCGACGGCCGGGATGGCCAGCAGCTCCATCCGCTTGATGTCGTTCGCCATTGTCGACTGAAGTGCGCCGGCAACAGCCTGCAGACCGGTGACCTGCACGTCGACGCCGTCGATGTAGAAGACATCCTTGACAGCCTGGAAATTGTTGGTCAGTTCGGTGTCGTTGTCGCCGACTATCGCGATGCTGGCGATGGCGTGTGTTCGGTCGGCCGTCGCCAAAGCAGGCGCACTGGCCACCCCGTCGACCCGGAAGTAGGTGCCGTTGATGCGGTCGATCTGCTCGGGATTGTCCGCGACGAGGGAGTTGAGACTGTCGGTGACCTTGGCGTTGAACTCCGGATCGTCGACGGTCGAACCCTCTGGAGCGGTGTAGAGAACGATGACGTCTGCCTGCTTGTCGCGCCCGAAGGTCTCATCGGCCAGTCGAGCTGCCTGGACCGACTCCGAGCCCGGATCGTCCCAGCCGCTCTGGCTCAGATGGTCGTTGAGATCGAGACCGTAGGCTGCGAAGCCCAGCAACGCGGCCACCATGACTCCGATGACCGTGAACCGCAAGCGGTGGACGAGGTCTCCCCATCTGGCGAACACTTAAGAAACTCCTTGGCGCCCGACGAGCAGGGCGGACAGTGGGCGGAACGGCTGCAACCAGGCACCCTCGTCCGGCAGCGAGTCCAGGCTCACCCGTGGCAATGGCTCCCGGAAGACACCAGGAATGTCCTCGAGGTCGAGAAACTCCAGGGTCTCGGACGTGACCGCCCAGCTTGCGTGCTCACGGAAGCCGAGCACATGGACGGGTACACCCGTTGCAGCGATGCTCTCCAACGGCTCACGAAACGCCTGCCCGTCCGCGGACGCGACCATGACTCCGGCAAGCCCACCGTCACGATTACGCAGATCGATGTGGTCGAGCATGTCGGCGTCGACGTCGCTGTCCTCGTCGATCTTCGGCTTGGCGAACACCGCGAAGCCCACGTTACGCAACGCCTCGACCCATGGGCGAACTACATCAGCGCTGCCCGGAGCGATGTTCGTGAACACTGTGGCTTCGGGTTCGAGTGTGGATTGCCCGTCCACGGACAGTTCTGCGGTGCGCTGAAGGAGCCATCGGCCCAGCGCATCGAATCGTGGGCGGTAGGCGGCCGTCGGGCGGCCACCGAGGATGGCGCCGAGACCCATGTCGAGGTTCGGTGCGTCCCACACCAACAGAACCCGCTTGGTGTGGCGAGAATCACCCGTGTCGAGCGCGGGCGCGAGGGGAGGTGTGGGGTCCGGAACATCACCGTTGTAGCTCATCGTGGGCTCTTCCCCCATATCAACTCCGTCACCGAGCTGCCTACAAGTTGGGCTTTGCCCTCGAACTTGGTGATCGGCCGCTCGTGTGTCATCGGAGACTCCCAGTCGAGAACGGTCAAGCCGGGCTCAGCGTTCCCCGCCTCGGCAATCCATTCTGCATACTCGGCATGGTCGGTGGCTACGTGCAGAACGCCACCGGGTTCGAGGCGGTCCGCGATCATCGCGAACGTCGGCCCCTGCAGCAGTCTGCGTTTGTGGTGGCGCGCTTTCGGCCACGGGTCGGGAAAGAAGACGCGCACACCGGTGAGTGACTCCGACGTCAGCATGTTCTCGAGGACATCCATGGCGTCACCGCGCAGCAGGCGAACGTTGTCGATACCGTCCCGTTCGATCTGCTGCAGGGTCTGTGCCAAGCCGGGGCGGTAGACCTCGACCGCCATGAGATTGATGTGTGGTTCGGCGGTGGCCATGGCCGTCGTCGCGGTTCCGGTGCCCGAGCCGATCTCGAGGATCGTCGGCGCATGACGTCCGAACCAGGCGTCGACGTCAATGTGCTCGTTCGCGACATCACGTCCGATTCGCGGCCACAAGGCATCCCACGTCTGCTGTTGCGCGTCGGTCAGCGCGCCTCGCCGCGAACGGAAGCTGGTCACGCGCGGGTACAGGCGATTGCCGCGGTCGAGACTCTGCGCCTCCGCAGGCTGCGCGGCCGGCTCGGCGTCGGAAGACCGCACGCTTGACGTGTTGTCGGACCCTGATCCGAGGTCGTGGGCGGTACTCCGTGCGTCGTTCACGCGTCCATTGTCGCGCATCGAGCGCGCGTGTGACAGGTGGGTCTCGAGTTGTGGTTGAGACTTATGGTGTCGATGCAGGCCAGAGCCCTTGCATTGGCAGCGGCGTGTCGGTGTCCTGTGCGAGAATTGGCGACCGCGACGGGTGGGGACCGGTCGTTCACTGTGAGCTGAACCGGGGGGAAACGTGAACGGCGTGTCATCGGATCGTGTTCGAGCACTCGCGCAGGTGGTGGGTGATCCACGGATCCAACAGGAAATCCGGATCGCTGCCGACGCGTGTTTCGCGCCGATACGAGTACTGGTATCCGGGCGAACCGGAGTGGGGAAGTCATCGGTGCGTGCCGCGCTCCACACCCGTCACGATGTCGGGCTGGGCGAGGTAGTGGTGGAGGCAGCGTCGATCGACGTTCCCCGCGCGCCTGACCCCGAACTCGACGGGGATGTGATCGTCCATGTACTTGCCGGCGGCGTACACCGAGCCGATGTCGACGCAGTGGCCCAAGCGATCGAACGTGCGGCGGCTGAGTTGGTGGTCGTGCTCGCCAAGGCGGACACCGTCGACGATCCCGAACTTCTCGTCGAGCAGATGTCTGCGGCGATGGGCGTGACGGTGTTTCCGCTGATGAGCACCATCGCCGTCAGCCTCGCGCAAGGTAAACCGGAGAGCTTCGACGCGCTTCGTGCCATCGCCCGGGCCGTGACTGCAGAGATGTTGCTGACGCCGGACCGCTTCGTCGCGGCCGACCTTCCGGTGTCGCGGCACGAAAGACTCGAACTTCTGGGGCACCTCGAGACATTCGGTATCGGGGTGGTGACTGCGGCCCTGCTGGAGAACTCGGCCACCGAGGACGCGATTCTGCGCGTGTTGCTCGCACGGAGGAGCGGCATCGACGATGTGGCCCAGGCCGTGAAGGAAGCCGTCGACGGCGTCCAGGTGCAGCGCGACGGCCGGTTGCTGCACCGGTTGACCGAACTGGCGGTGCAGAACCCCGCGAGCTGCCCCGAGATCGAGCAGTACCTGGCCTCGGACGAAGCGGTTGTTGCAGTCATGCGAGCCGCTCTGCACGCACTGGGCGAGCCGGAAACGAATCTGCCCACGTACGAGACGGTGCAGCTGTGGCATGAACGCTTCCGGTCCGCGGGCTCGCCCGCGCAGGCACGGGCCGCCCTCGCCGTTGCGCGCGGCTACATGCGGTTGGCAACGCGATGATCGACATCCCCTCCGATATGGACAGCGTCGTCAAGCGGTGGTATCCGGCAGGTGTCGATCTGGTGGCCGCCGCAAGACGAGCCGAACCCGCAGGGGTCTTCGTCACGGGAATGCCCGGTTCCGGTGTCACCACCGTGGCGACCGAGCTCGATGCAATGGCCGAGACGAACCTCGGGGCGCCCCTCGAACGCGCACGCGAGGTGGACTCGGCCGCCGCCGTGCTCTTCGTGGTCGACGCGTCGGCGCCGCTCGGTCGCCGCGCGCTCACCGATCTCGCTCCGGCACTGCACTCCACCACGGTCGCGATTGCCGTCAACAAGACGGACGTCCACCGGGACTGGCGTGCAGTGCATGAGGTGATTGCGCAGTCTGTCGCCGAACACGTCCCCAGGGCTGTCGACGTGACGCTCTGGCCCATCTCGGCCAAGCTTGCGGAGAGAGCGCGCATCGCGATCGACCCGAGGATGCGTTCGGCGCTGCTCGAGGAGTCCGGGTTCGAGGATGTTCTCGCGCACCTCGTCCGGGCGCTGTCGCAGTCGCAATCGTTGCTTCGCGACCGCAAGTACAACGCCGCCGTTCATGCCGCCGCCGCAGGAGCACGCCACGAGATCGTCGACAAGGCGCGTGCAGTGACGAGCGGGGCGACGACGGTGGCACTGCGCAGTGAACGCGCGCGGCTGGCGGATATGCGCGATCGCGCTCGGACGGATAGGGCAACGGCACTGCGCAGCAGGCTGCAGTTGACTCGGTCGGAGTTGGTGCACGACCTGGGGCAGTCCATTCGGCAGTTCTCCACCGCAGCGCGGGAGTCGATCGATGCGGCGAACAGGGCGGAGCTGACGCATCTTCAGCAACACCTGGGCGAACAACTGCAGCAAGCCGCGTCCAAGGTCGAGGACCGTCTCGGCGACCGGCTTCGTGCCATCGACGCCGACCTCGAGCTGGCCGCCGAGCTACCAGCCCCGCCGGAAGCAGCCAGCGAACAGCCCGGACCCAGTCCTCGGCGACGAGGCGTCGAAGACAAGATGATGATTCTTCTCGGCGCCTCGGCCGGTGTTGGCCTGGGGCGGATCGCGATGTCGCCGATCGAGATGGTGCCGGCCCTCGATATCGCCGTCGTACCTGTCTCACTCGTGCTCGGCGCACTGTGTGCGTGGTGGTTGGTGAGATCGCGAAGGTTGGTGGCCGATCGAGCGCATCTGCGAGCCTGGGTGGCCGAGGCTGCGGTGTCGACCAAGTCGGCGGTCGAACAGAGCGCGCTCGGTCGCATCCTCGCGGCCGAGTCGGTGTTTTTCGCGGCCTCGCACCAATCCGCTCGGGCGAGCGCAGCCGCCGCAGAGTCGGAGCTGGAACGAGTCGAAGCCGAACTCCGGGCCGCCGCTGAGCAGCGCGCCGCTGTCCTCGCCGCATGCGACCGTGACCTGATGGCTCTCGAACGTGGCCTGGAGAAGTTCGATCTTCCCGCGCGGACGGAACCGACGGGGCCCCGTGCGCGTCTGAGCAGTTAGAAGAGAACGTCGTCACGATTGGAGTTCGAGCATGGACATCGATGAGGCGTTGCTTCTGGGAGCCGACCTGACCGACCCAGTCGGTGCCGAACCGGACGCGAGCTCGGCTGCGGTTGCCGGTGTCGGTGGGGTGTCGAGTTTCGGAGCGAACGGTGTCGAGCTTTTCGACGTGGACGGGGACTCGTATTTCGAGAGCCGAGTGAGCTACACGGATGCGGGAATGACGGTCGCACGGGACCGTGACCTCGACGGTGTGATCGATACGTTCACCACCATCGGACGTGGCGGGCATTACCAATCCTGGGAGATCCTGCGAGCCGCCGACGGGTCCGCGCGCTGGGAGCAGACAAGCGAAGGAGAGGTCTTCGACTAGGGCAGGCATATGTATTGACATGGCTCTGCGCCAGTTCGGGGACTGTTCGGCCCCGCTTGCACGCGAGCTGAATCGTTTCTGTGACCAATCGGACAACACCCTGGTGCCGGAAGAGTGACATCCACCGTTAACCTAGGTTCAGGACACCCGGCGCCCGTGTCCTCGATTGACGTTGCCGGTACTATGCGGTATACGCGGATCGAGTGATCGGGCAGCTCCCCACCGAGAGGGGAAGGTCAGATCTGCAAACGCCTCGCTGTAATGCCCGCCAGCGAACGAGTGTTGAATCTGGTTCCGGCTCACCCCAGGAGAGTTAGATGACCTCAGCGACCATTCCCGGTTTGAGCGGCACTGACGCCGCCCCGCCCACCCAGCACCGCGAGCTTCTCGCTTGGGTACAGCAGGTGGCAGAACTCACCGAGCCGGATCGTGTGGTCTTCGCTGACGGCTCCGACGAGGAGTGGGAACGGCTCACCACAGCGTTGGTCGAGGCCGGCACGTTCACTCGTCTCAACGACGAGAAGAAGCCCAACTCGTTCCTGGGCAATTCCGATCCGTCCGACGTCGCCCGTGTCGAGTCGCGCACCTACATCTGTTCCGAGCGCGAGATCGACGCCGGGCCCACCAACAACTGGATGGATCCGGCCGAGATGCGCGGCCTCATGACGGACCTGTACCGCGGCTGCATGCGCGGACGCACGTTGTACGTCGTTCCTTTCTGCATGGGGCCGCTCGGCGCCGATGATCCCAAGCTGGGCGTCGAGATCACCGACTCCGAGTACGTCGTCGTATCGATGCGTGTGATGACGCGCATGGGATCCGCTGTTCTGGACAAGCTCGGTACCGACGGATTCTTCGTCAAGGCGCTGCACTCGCTCGGCGCACCCCTCGCCGAGGGCGAGGACGACGTGCCCTGGCCGTGCAACGAAACCAAGTACATCACCCACTTCCCGGAGTCGCGCGAGATCTGGAGCTACGGCTCCGGTTACGGCGGCAACGCGCTGCTCGGCAAGAAGTGCTACTCGCTGCGTATCGCCTCGGCGATGGCCCGCGACGAGGGCTGGCTCGCCGAGCACATGCTGATCCTCAAGCTGATCTCTCCCGAGGACAAGGCCTACTACGTTGCTGCGGCGTTCCCGTCGGCGTGTGGCAAGACCAACCTCGCGATGATCCAGCCGACCATTCCGGGCTGGCGAGCCGAAACCATCGGCGACGACATCGCGTGGATGCGCTTCGGCGAGGACGGGCGCCTGTACGCCGTCAACCCGGAATTCGGCTTCTTCGGTGTCGCACCCGGTACCAACTGGGATTCGAACCCCAACGCGATGAAGACCATCGACCAGGGCAACTCCGTGTTCACCAACGTCGGTCTCACCGACGACGGCGACGTCTGGTGGGAGGGGCTCGAAGGCACCCCGCAGCACCTGATCGACTGGAAGGGCAACGACTGGACGCCCGAGTCCGGCGAGAACGCCGCACACCCCAACTCGCGCTACTGCGTCCCCATGGCCCAGTGCCCGTCGATGGCAGCGGAATGGGACGACCCGCAGGGTGTGCCGATCTCGGCAATCCTGTTCGGTGGACGACGCAAGACGACCGTCCCCCTGGTCACCGAGGCCCGCGACTGGCAGCACGGCGTATTCATGGGCGCCACCGTCGGCTCCGAGCAGACCGCTGCCGCCGAGGGCACCGTCGGTACCATTCGACGCGATCCGATGGCGATGCTGCCGTTCCTCGGATACAACGTCGGTGACTACTTCCAGCACTGGATCGACCTCGGCAAGAACGCTGACGACTCCAAACTGCCGAAGGTGTTCTACGTCAACTGGTTCCGCCGCGGAGACGACAAGCGCTTCCTCTGGCCAGGATTCGGTGAGAACTCCCGCGTCCTCAAGTGGATCGTCGAGCGGATCGAGCACAAGGCTGCGGGTGTGGAGACGCCGATCGGTGTGGTTCCCACCGCCGACGCTCTCGACATCGACGGCCTGGACGTGTCCACGGCCGACGTAGCAGAGGCGCTCGCAGTGAACGTCGACGAGTGGAAGGCGGAGATCCCCCTGATCCAGGAGTGGTTCGACTTCGTCGGCGAGAAGCTGCCCACCGGCATCCAGGACGAGTTCGACGCCCTCAAGCAGCGTTTGGGCTAGAGCAGCATGTAAACACCTCCGCCGCCCGTACATACGGGCGGCGGAGGTGTTTTCACATGTATCGGTGCTTCACATGTATCCCGGCGGCATGAGGACCGACTTGAGTTCGCAGTAGGCGTCGAGACCCTCGGGCCCGCTTTCGCGTCCGATACCGGAGTTCTTGTACCCGCCGAAAGGTGATCCGGGGTCGAAGGCGTACCAGTTGATTGCGTATGTGCCGGTCCGAATCTGGGCAGCAACTTCCAGGCCTCGGTCGATATCGGTCGTCCACACCGAGCCTGCGAGGCCGTAGTCGGAATCGTTCGCGATCTTGATCGCCTCGTCCACCGAGTCGTAGGGGATGACAGCGAGCACCGGGCCGAAGATTTCCTCCCGTGCGATGGTCATCGAGTTGTCGACGTCGGCGAAAATCGTGGGCTCGACGTACCAGCCGGTGCTGAGGCCCTCGGGGCGTCCGCCGCCGCACACGATCCGAGCGCCCTCCTCTTTTCCTTTCGCGATGTATCCCTCGACGCGATCGCGCTGCTTCTTCGAGATCAGTGGACCCATCTGTGTCGCAGGGTCTTTGGGATCGCCGACGGTCATCCATCCGAGTCCGGCGACCATGGCGTCGAGAATTTCGTCGTACCGTGAGCGCGGCGCGAGGATGCGGGTCTGCGCCACGCATGCTTGCCCACTGTTCATCAGACCCGACATCAGCAGCATCGGCATCGTCGACGCAATGTCCATGTCGTCGAGCAGGATTGCTGCGGACTTGCCGCCGAGTTCGAGTGAACACCGCTTCAGTTGCTGGGCGGCGATGGTCCCGATGGATCGCCCGACGGCTGTGCTGCCGGTGAACGTCACCTTGTCGACGTCGGGATGCGATACCAGATATTCGCCGGTTTCCGCTCCGCCGGGGAGCACCGACAGGACTCCTTCCGGAACGCCGGCCTCGGTGATGATGTCGGCCAGCAGGTTCGCGCCGAGTGGGGTCTCGGGTGCAGGTTTGAGCAGTACCGAGCAGCCTGCGAGCAGAGCGGGCGCGAGTTTGTTGACGGCGAGGAACAGGGGCACGTTCCATGCGATGACGGCCGCGACGACGCCGACTGGTTCGCGTGTGACGCGGGTCTGTCCGAAGGCGCCGTGCCGGGTCTCCTGCCAGGGGAAGGTCTCGGCCAACTGGCTGCAGTAGGCGAGCACCGCCAACGCCGGCGTCTGCTGAAGCATGCCGACCATCGCGTGCGGTGCACCCATCTCGTCCGAGATCACCTCGGTGAGTTCCGCGGAGCGCTCCTCGATGAGTGCGGCGACCCTGGAGAGAACCTGTGCTCGTTCGGTGGGGGCTGAGCGGGCCCAGGGCCCGGATTCGAACGCCGTCCGCGCTGCGGCGACGGCGGCGTCGATGTCGGCGGGAGCTGCGACGGGAGTGCTTCCGACGCGGGCTTCCGTAGCGGGGGAGAAGACCTCGAGTGTCTCCTCGGTCGACGGCGTGGTCCAGTGTCCGCCGATGAACAGTGTGTCGAAGTCGGTCATGCACCGACACTAGAACACGTTATAGAAATTGGGAAGGAGCTATGCCGAAGCCGCGAGGACTGCCGCGCCTGTCAACGTCCCCAGCGCCCCGAGCTTGGCGGGTACGATCTCGAGTCCTCCGAGAAACTTCAGACGCGCATGGAGCGCCGCCGACTCCTGGATCGGATCCCACAGCGGCGGACCTGCCTGCGCGAAACCGCCGCCGATGACGACGAGATTCACGTCGACGAGCGCGACGGCCGAGGCGATGGCTTGCCCGAGGGCAACTCCGGCCCGCTGGAGGGCCGTGATGGGCACGACCTCGCCATCGGCTGCGGCCCCCGCCAGCTCGGCCCCGGTGGTGCCGGTCCACCCTTGTTCCTGGGCCCAGCGCACGGCCGACGGCCCACTCGACACTGTCTCGACGCAACCCAAACCGCCGCACGCGCACGGTGTCGTCGATCCCGGCACCACGATGTGGCCCACGTGGCCGGCGTTGCCGCTGCGTCCCGCCACGATGGAGCCCCCCAGCACGAGCCCGCCGCCGATGCCGGTGGAGACCACGATGCTGAGAACGTCGTCGACGCCCTGGGCTGCGCCGAACTTGTGTTCACCGAGCGCTGCGCAACCTCCGTCCGTGGCCAGCGAAGTCGAGGCCTGTGGGAACTGCTCCTGCACGGCATTCGCGATCGCGAAGCCGTCCTTCCACTCCTCGATGTTGATCGGCGCGACGATACCTTCGGTCGTATCGACCGGTCCGGCGCACGCAATTCCGATTCTGCCGATATCGGCGCCGACAGCAACTGCGTCGAGTAGGTCCGTGCACGCCTTCCACACCTCGGCCTTCGGCGTCGGAACCGTCAACGCCTCGCCTGGCCTGCCGTCGTCTCCGACGATGGCCGCGGTCATCTTGGTTCCTCCGATATCCAATGCCAGCGCAGTCATCTTTCCAACGTACTCACAGCATCAGTGCGCCCGGAAGACGAGCACGAGGTTGCTGGCGAGTAGCTCGCGCAGTCCGGGTATGCGGATGAGCCACCAAGCCCAGCGCGGGTGGTAGCGCGGGAATGCGGCGACGAGGGTTCCGTTCGGGGTTGCTCGCGCCCATCGAAGTCCGTCGGCGGCGCCGATGTCGAACAGGGATTCGCCGAATCGGTTCTTCGGTTCTTGCCCGTGGGTACGGGCGTAGCGGCGGGCGGCGTACTCCCCGCCGAGGTAGTGCCACGGCCTGGTTTCGTGGCCTCCGAACGGGCTCAACCACAGGGTGTAGGACAGCACTGTCATCCCGCCGGGTTTGGTGACGCGCAGCATCTCCTCGGCCATGAGCCACGGGTCGCGGACGTGTTCGGCGACGTTGGAGGAGAAGCAGATGTCGACGCTGCTGGTTCGGAAGGGCAGCGCCATTCCAGATCCGCGGACGCTGCCGTGCACGGTGAGGCCGGCGGCGTGCATTTCGGAGGCGTCGTGTTCGACCGGGAAGTACTGGGCTCCGTGGGCGTGGAAGACCTCGGCGAAGTATCCGGGTCCGCCGCCGACGTCGAGGACGACACGCTCGTGCAGCGTCTCGCCGGTCAGACCTCGGTAGAGATCACCGACCAGTTCGACGGAGTCCCTGGCCAGCGCCCCGTAGAAGACGTCGGGTGCAGTTTGTTCGTGGCCGAAGTCGCGCAGCAGCCCGACCGATCGCTGCAGGGTGGCTCGCTGTGCGAACAGCTGCGTGACCGCCGATCGGCCCCGGATACCTGTGCGCACGAGCAAGAAGACTAGGCGAGGTGTCATGTCGGTCGGTCGTAGGGCCGGTCGAACCGTTAGTGTGTCGTGAAGTTCATGTTCAGCCGCGATGGGAGACGACAAGCGTGCGCGAGGTGCTGTTGCTCTGCTGGCGCGATACCGGTCATCCCCAGGGCGGTGGGAGCGAGCGATATCTCGAGCAGGTGGGCGCCGGTTTGGCTGCCCAGGGAGTGCGAGTGACGCTGCGGACGGCGTCGTATCCGGGTGCTCCCGCCGACGAGGTGGTCGACGGTATTCGCATCAGTCGCGCGGGTGGCCGGTTGTCGGTGTATCCGCGTGCGCTCGGAGCGATCGTTGCCGGGCGTCTCGGCTTCGGCCCGTTGCGGGGGATTCGGCCGGACGCTGTCATCGACACGCAGAACGGCATTCCTTTCTTTTCGCGAATGGTCACCGGCGCGCCGGTGACGTTGCTCGTCCATCACTGTCATCGGGAGCAGTGGCCGGTGGCCGGCCCTGTGATGGCCAAGATCGGATGGTGGCTCGAAAGTAGGGTCTCGCCGCTCGTCCACCGTCGGAACCAGTATTTGACGGTGTCGTTGCCGTCGGCGGACGAGTTGGTGGCGCTCGGGGTTGCCCGTGAGCGCGTTGCCGTCGTCCGCAACGGTGCCGATTCGGTGCCTGATCGCGCCCCGGTGGGCGGTGACCACACTCGGACGCCGTATCCGTCGCTGTCCGTGCTGTCCCGATTGGTGCCGCACAAACAGATCGAGGATGCCCTCGCAGCTGTTGCGGCGCTGCGGTTCCGGATACCGGGTCTGCAGCTCGACATCATCGGCGGCGGCTGGTGGGAGGAGAATCTGCGCGAGCGTGTCGACGAGCTCGGGATCGCGAGCGCGGTGACCTTCCACGGCCATGTCGACGAGGATCGCAAACACGAACTGCTCGGGCGGTCCTGGGTGCATGTGATGCCATCGCGCAAAGAGGGCTGGGGTCTGGCGGTCGTCGAGGCAGCTCAGCACGGCGTACCCACTGTCGGATACCGCAACTCCAAGGGTCTGACCGACTCGATCATCGACGGTGTGACGGGAGTGCTGGTCGGTGGCGCCGGCAGCGAACGCGATGTTCAGGCGCTGACGGATGCGCTCGGTGAACTGCTCGTCGACGCCGACTCCCGTTCGGACCTGGGCGAGAAGGCCCGGGTTCGAGCACGCGAGTTCTCGTGGGAGCAGACCGCGGACGGCGTGCGCAGTGTCCTCGTGGCATCGATGACCGGTACCCACATGTCAGGTCTGGTGGCGTCGAGCCCGGATCGGGCGGGTTACCGCCCACAGCAACCCGCTCACCAGTAGCGCCGCCCAGGCGAGGTGGGCGGCGACGACGAGGTTGGTGGCCGCGTCGCCCGTGTCTACTACAACAGTGCCGGGCACCTTGTACAGCGCGAGCTCGTTGTCTCGGTAGGCAAGATCGAGCTGGTCGAGTGTGCGGGCCGAGTTGCCGAGCTCACCGGGCGTCGTCAGCTCCACCAGCACCCAACCGACGCCCAGTTCACTCAACCGAGTGGCGGGCTCGCCGCCGATCAGGGCGTCCTGGACATCGCGCGCGCGTACTCCCTCACCGCGCACTGTTCCGCCTGCCACCACCAATTCACCGGTCTGCAATACGTCGAGCGGGAGCATGCGCGGAGCGGGGTCGAGAACGGGCGCGTCGCCGCTGTAGGGGAAGAGCCGGAACATCCCGGCCGGGAGAACGGCAACATCGCCGTCGCCGCCCTCGAGCTCGGCGGCAATAGCCGACCACGACGACGGATAGTGCACGGGCATCAGTCGGCCGCTTACTCCCCACACCAGGTCGGGTAGCGCGATGAGGATGGCAAGCACTGCAATCACGGCCGGAAGCCACGCAGAGCGGAGCCTGGCTCCGACCCAGGCCGTACCCGCGGCCGCCGCCAGCACGTAGAACGGCATTGCCAGCGCCACCCACTTCTGCCCGTCGCGCAGCAGTCCGGCCCCGGGCAAATCGGTCGCCGCCCATTCGCCGACACCGATTCCCGGTCCGGTGGCGGCGAGCGCCGGTAGGAGGACCGCGACGGCGGCGAGAAAGGCGAGGACGACGATGATGGGGTGTCCGCGTCGGCGCCAGAGAGGCCTCAGTCCGAGCGCAACGATCGCCAGCAGCAGAGCAGTACCCACCAGGGCGAACAAGGTAGTTCGGCTCGTCGGAACTGCATCGGAGTTCCAGATTCCGCCGAGGCCGGCGAGGCTGCCGAGCGTGCCCAGACCTGGTTCGGCGCGGGCCGCGAACGCTGCGACGCCAGCCGGGTCTGTCCCGACGGTTCCACTGCCGGTCACTGCGGTCGCTGCCAGCCACGGCAGCGAGGCACACCCCGCGAGGGCAGCGGTCAGGCCGATCCTGCGCGCAGAACGACCCGTGGCGACGACGACGAGGGCGGTGACCGCAGCCAGGATCGCACCGGTGGGCGTCAACCCGGCCGCTGCGAGTGACACCGCCAACCAGGCCCATCGCCCGTCCCGCCGACACGCGAGCGCGGCGAGAACGGTCCACGGGAGGGCGGCGTAGCCCACCAGCAGACTCCAATGGCCCTGCAGCAGCCGCTCGGCGACGTATGGATTCCAGATGGCGACGGTCGACGAAACCAGCAGCGCGGGGGTGCCTACGGTCGGGAGCAGGGTGCGCACCATCTGTGCGGCACCCCAGCCGGCCAGCCACAGCGCAAGCAGGACAATCGCTTTGACGACGATACCGCCGTCGGCGACGGTGGACAGTGACGCGACCAGGGCATCCTGGGGAACCGCCCGCGCAGCGGCGTCGGTCGTTCCCAGCGCCGAATCGGTGAGGTAGGACCGCGGGGTGCTGACGGCGTCGCGCAGCAGGAGGTAGCCCGGGCCGAGCATCGGACCGAGGATCAGAACTGACAGCACCAGGCTGTACAGCGCGGGCACCCAGCCGAACCTCGATCCGAACCTCGACCCGTACCAACGCATGACCCAGCACCCTATACCGTGTCCGCATGTCCTCCCGCGCCGTGAGCACGTCGGCGGTCGCCGGAATGACGTACGTGACGATGGGGTCGATGGCCGCCAATGCGGCCTCGTATCTGCTGCACCTGCCGGCCAGCCGACTTCTCGGTGTCGGCGGATATGCGGAGTTCGCGAGCCTCCTCGCGGCGCAGCTCGTGCTCGCAGTGCCGGCGCTGGCATTGCAGTCCGTCGTCGCCCGGGAAGTGGTGCACGGTCGCGGCAGCACCGAACTGCGCACGCTCGGCTATCGCTCGGCTGCGTTGGTGGCGGTGATCGCGGTTCTCCTTGCGCCCGCCGTCGCATGGGCCCTGGACACGGGTGTCCTCGCTACTGCCTCGGCCCTCGTCGTCGCGCCCGTGCTGGTGTTGCTCGCGACGGAGCAGGGCCTGCTGCAAGGCTCTGGCAGATTCGGTCGGCTCAGCCTCGTCCTGGCTGCCGCTGGCCTGGGGAAAGTGGCGCCGGCGGTGGGCGTGCTCGTCCTCGGCGGCGGGCCCGGGCTCGTGCTGGCGGCCAGCGCCCTCGGCACCGCAGTGGTGGCCCTCGGTGCCCGGCTGGCGACGAGTGCGACCGAAGGTAGCCGAAGCGGGTCGACGGGTGTCGTTGTGGTGCTGCGGGCCTCGCAGGTGCAGCTGGCGCTCATCGCGATGTCGGCAGTGGATCTCTTCTTGGCCAAAGCGCTGCTCGATTTGGAACAGGCTGGCCTGTACGCACTCGGTGCGATCGCGACGAAAGCTGCGTTCTGGCTACCGCAGGCCGTCGGCGTGGTGCTGTATCCGCGGATGGCCAACCCCACGGAGTCGGCGGCCGCACTGCGGTCCGCGCTGGCGGTCGTCGCCGGCTTGGGAGCGGTGCTCGTGCTGGGTGCGGCGGTAGCTGCGCCGTTGGTGCCTCTGATCGCCGGCGAGGACTACGCGCCCGTGCAGGAGTATCTGTGGATCTTTGCGCTGCAGGGTGCGTGCCTCGCGCTGCTGCAGAGCGGGCTGCTGTGGGCTATCGCGGGAAACCGGATGTCGCTGGCGTTGGTCGCGTGGGCCGGTCTGGCTGTGGAGGTGGTGTTGCTGCTCACCGTCGCGTCGACACTGGTGCAGTTCGTCGTGATCGCGGCCTCCGTTGCGGCAGTGTGCGCGTTCGTCGTCGGCGCGGTTGCCCTCGTAGGCGCTTCGCGCATGTGAGTGGAAATACATAGTGGGACACGTATTTCCACTCAGTGATACTGGAGTTGTTCGTTGAGGCGGGAGTTTGGCTCGTTTTCGCTCTGACGCCGTTGGCTGTCCTTCATGTGATGTGTCGGCTCTCGCTTCGACGGACAACGTTCACACGCGAC
>NZ_JAHUTG010000069.1:0-1407 GCF_020889545.1 Rhodococcus sp. I2R | reverse complement strand
TCGAACATACGTGCCCCTCCTTACCTTTGTGTGGGTAGCTTGACCTCGATTCCGCCGAGGTTGAGATAGATCATTGCTTTCAGCGATGCGGCAGAATGGTGGCCGTAGCCTCGGGCGTTGATCAGCCTGATCTTCGAGTTGATTCCCTCGATGAGAGCATTGGAGATACCCAATTCGATTGCTGCGCAGATCGCATCGGATTTCTTGTCGATCATCCGGGCGAGTTGAACGAACGCGACGATCCCGCAGGACTGTGCTTCGTCGATCCAGCGCCGCAAATATCGTGCAGCGTTCGAGGGCGCGACCTTTCGATAAAGATCCCGGAACTGTTCCTTCAAACGCCACGCCGTCCCGACTTCGGTATCAGCTGTGGTCACGGTCCGCAGTAGAGATTTATGGGCCTTGGTGAGCCGATTCTTACCGAGCCGCAGCGCTGTTCGAGCTTTGCGCCACTCCGGTGCTTGCATGGTCAGCGTTCGACGAATGGACGCGGCATCGGAGAACACCCGGTCCAGCGCTCGATTGACCCATTGCATGACGTGAAAGGGATCCATGCATTGACGCGCCTGTGGGACGTGATGTTCGGCGGCCGCCCGGAACGCCGGTGACCCGTCCATCGACACCACCTGCACCTGGTCGCGCTCCTGCGCTGACTGTTGTTCGAAGAACTCCGAAAACGAGTCCCGACCGCGGCCCTCGGAGATATACACGACCTTGCCGGTGTCATGATCGCCCACGATCGTGAGGTACTTGTGGGGATGCCGATAACAGATTTCGTCTACACCAATTCGATACAGCCGATCGAGACGGCGCGAGTCGATCAACGCATCGACCGCGCGTGTGACGATAGAGGTGACCGTGCGCCACGCGCAGCGCATCAACGTTGATACCGAGGTCCTGTCAGTGCGTGTGACCAGCCACAACACTGTGTCCTCGAAGTCCCGCGAATGCCGGGCTCGTGGCCGCGCCCACGGGATGTCCTCGGTCCGAACACCGCAGGTCGGGCACTCGATCCGTCGGATCGAATAGACCAGCCACACCTTGTGCCGGCCGAAATCGAGATGACGCCAGCGACGAGGTTCGCGATCGTAGGCCGCGGTGCTCGAATAGCCACACGGGCACTTCACACGACGTGCCGTAAGTCTGAGCGTGACCTTGACGGAAGCGTCTGTGATCGACACATCCGATACCGATGCACCGGGAATCTGAAGCAGGCGGTTAAATGCAGTACTGACGCGCACGTGTAGCGGTCCTCCGGATTGAGGTTGGTGTAGGAACCCCGAAATCTAGAGGCCCAACACGTGCGCGTCCCTCATCTCACCGGCAACTCGCCGAACACTGCGTCCAACAACACAACCCGCCCTGAACAGCAGAAATGGCGCCCACACAAACCTCAGGAGCGCCACA
>NZ_JAHUTG010000068.1:0-1423 GCF_020889545.1 Rhodococcus sp. I2R | reverse complement strand
CCCGAATGCACCGATCAACTGATGGCGTCGCTGTGAGTTTGGTTGTGCGGCTTCGAGTGGAGTGCGGGCGTGGGTGATCGTCCGACCTCTCGTGCCGGGTTGTTCCACTGGGTCTTTCGCGTCGAGGGTGGGCAGTGGGAGCCTGTTAGGCGGTGATCGGCTGATTTCGGTGGAACACGCTCTCGAACAGGGTGTTCCACGCTGTTTCCCACGGCCAGTTCTGTGGTAGGTGCAGCGTCAACCGGCGGGCGGAGGACGCGATCCGCGCGGGAACCGAGACCACGGTCCGCCGGATGGTGCCGGTGGTTGCTTTCGTCAACCTCGGGTCGGCGGTGAGGGTGGCGGCGGCGCGGGTGAGGTTGAATGCCATCACTGCGCAGACGAGCCAGGCGGCGTTGGCGGTGAACCGGCTCGACGGTAGATGAGCGAGCGCGGAGTTCTTCAGGTCCGCGTGGACCTGCTCGATGATGGCGTGCTGGCGGTGGAGCTTGTCGGCGGCGACGGTGTCGAGGTCGGTTGTGGTGGTGAAGAAGGCGTGGAAGCGCCAGATATCGAACAACTCACCTTGGCCCTGATCCTTCTTCGGCCGCAGGTCGGGGATGCGGCGCACGACCAACCGCCCCGGAATCCGGTGCGCCTTCTTCTGGGAGGCGAACGCGGTGAACGGTATCTCGGCGACCTCGGCCGTCGAGATCCATTGTTCGGTGTCGTGATCGTAGATCGCGTTGGTGTACTCGATCGGTGTCCAGGCGTCGTCGCTGATCGAGGAGATCGATCGTTTGATTGTCGAGGTCAGGCGCACGGTCACCGAGACGTCGGCTCCGGCGCGGATCGCGGCACCGATGGTGGGGTACCCGTAGAACGCCGAGTCGGCCCGAACCAGCGCTTTCGGCACCGCCTCTGCCGTAGGGCCCGTGGCTGCGTCGGTGGCCCTCGTGCGCAGGCGGTCGACGGTGGCCAGGGTGTCGGTGACCATCCGGGCAGCGCCGCGCGGGGACCCGCAGGCACCCCGGCGCAGGCGCTGACCCACGATCACCGGTGCAGCAGTGTCGGTGGTGACCGTCGCGATCAGTGCATTCAATCCGCGGACCCCGGAGTAGCCGTACCCGGAACCCTGCTTGCCGTGACCGTGGACTTCGATGATCGAATCGTCGATATCGACCAGCACACGTCCGGTGTCGATCCCCGAAACCAGCGGAGAGCGGGCGGCGAGAGCGCACAAGAACCTGGACGCCACGGCGTCGAGTTGGCGGACGTGCCCGAAGGTGAATTCGCGGAGGAACGATCCCACCGTCGACGGTGCGTACGGGCGGTCGAAGACGGTTCCCATCGCCCCGTGCCGCAACAGCGCCATGTCGGCGATGCTGTCGGCGCCGGCGACCATGCCCGCCACGAGCGATCCGATCTTGCGGTCGGCGTGGGC
>NZ_JAHUTG010000067.1:0-1450 GCF_020889545.1 Rhodococcus sp. I2R | reverse complement strand
GGCGGATTCAACCCGTCGTCGCAACACCGCGTCGTGGGACCGAGTATAACTGCTCTGCAAGCACTTCCGCTGGTGTTCTCCACCCGAGTGTCTTCCGAGGCCGATCGTTGAGCGCGGCGGCGACAGCTCGAACTTCGCGAATGTCGTACCGCGCCAAATCGGTTCCCTTCGGGAAATACTGTCGCAGCAGCCCATTGGTGTTCTCGTTCGTGCCTCGCTGCCACGGACTGTACGGGTCGCAGAAGTACACCTTGATTCCG
This sequence comes from Rhodococcus sp. I2R, assembly GCF_020889545.1. Taxonomy (NCBI): domain Bacteria; kingdom Bacillati; phylum Actinomycetota; class Actinomycetes; order Mycobacteriales; family Nocardiaceae; genus Rhodococcus; species Rhodococcus sp. I2R. Next base: position 1,190 of record NZ_JAHUTG010000067.1, on the reverse strand, counting down.
GTCGCCGCGGTCAGCTCGGCGTGGCGAGCCAGTTCCTTGCCTCGGTCCCAGGTCACGGACCTGCGCAGATGCTCCGGCAGTGGTGTCATCGCCGCAGCCAGAGCATCACGGACCGACTCGGACCCGTACCCGGACAGGGCCGGCCCGTTCTTCACCGGCGGCGCTTCACCGTACCCGTCCTTGCGTGGAAGATGCAGCAGCGTAGTGAATCTGCTGGTCCGTTCGACCAGCGTGCCCACAGCGGACCGATTGAGTCCGATGATCAGGTCCCCTTCCCAATGGCCAGGTGTCGTTCGGTTGTCGACCTCGTCCGGGCGGGCGGCGATGGTGACGTCGTCGGTGATAAACCCTGTTCGAAGCTTCTTCGCTCGCGCCCGTGGTTTGCGCAGTGCCCGGCCGGTGCGCAGACACGCCACCAACTCTCGTTCCAACGCGCCACGGCCTTCGATGTAGAGAGCTTGATATATCGCTTCGTGAGAGATGCGCATCGACTCGTCGTCGGGAAAATCGATCGGCAACCGGTTTGCGATCTGCTCAGGACTCCACGCGCTCGCCCACCGCCGGTCCGCCCGCCGCGGCTTGTTGCGGCCCTTCCACGACGCGAACGGACCCACAACGTCGCCATTCTCATCGCGGAGTACACCAGACAGCTTCTCCTGCACATACTCTCGAAGGCGTTCGTGCTCAAGAAGTTTGGCTACCTTCGGTCGCCTCGCCGCGAGATCGGCCTTCCACTGGGCCACCGAGGCACGGTACTCGAGCTTCCCGCTGCGAGTCGCCGCGTTCCGGCGGATCTCGCGTGAGATGGTCGACGGTGATCGCCCGATGCGATCTGCGATAGTGCGCATGCTCAACCCTTCGGCCACCATGACAGCGATATCCTCACGTTCAGAAAAGGACAGGTACCTCCCCGACTCCGGGGCCAACGAAATAGGTGGCATTCCCCCAGCGTGCCGGAACCACCGTGATCCCACCGGTCCCGACACGCCGACCGCAATCGCCGCATCCTCACTGGTGAGGCCTTCGGCGATCCTCCCCCAAAACGCTCGTTCGAGATCCCGACGTACAGGTGGCCGTCCTGGCGAGCGCATCACCGCTCGCCCGGTCAATGCTGCGGCCCAATCCGGCACTCGTCCCATCAAAACCCCTTTTCCCCTTGGGGTGTTGCGTCGACCGCTTGAACCTGGTCA
>NZ_JAHUTG010000066.1:0-1472 GCF_020889545.1 Rhodococcus sp. I2R | reverse complement strand
ATCTAGAGGCCCAACACGTGCGCGTCCCTCATCTCACCGGCAACTCGCCGAACACTGCGTCCAACAACACAACCCGCCCTGAACAGCAGAAATGGCGCCCACACAAACCTCAGGAGCGCCACAAACGTTCGAACATGTGCCGAGATCGGGGGTGAACCATCGAGTGAGCATCGACAACGACCTACTCCGCGACCTCGACTTCGAACCCGACCCTATTGCGGGGTTGCTCAGCGACACCGTCGCCGCCCACCGCGCCGCCAACGCCGCCCTCGCCGCATCCATCACCGCCGCCGCACACTTCTACGACACCCGCATCAACGACACCCGCATCAACGACATCGACCCCAGCACCATCCCCGCCCGCCTCGACGTCGAACGCATCACCCACACCTCCGCCATCGCCGAGATCGCAGCCGCCACCACCCGTCCCGCCGGCACCGTGGAAACACACCTGAACATCTGGTGGGGAAGCAGGCCTGTCTACCGCGAGATGTTCACCGCCGGCACCATCAGCCTCGAGGTTCTACGCACTATCCGAGACCACACCCTTGGTGCCCCCGCCACCGTCATCGCCGCCCTCGAACCCGACATCGTCACCGCCACACGCCACTTCACCCCCACCCGGCTCGGCAAAGAAATCGACGCCATGATCACCGCCCTCGACCCCGAGTTCGACACCCGCGCCCGCCGACGCGCCGCCTCCACCACCAAAAAAGTGCGCGTCAGTCACCTCCCACGAGGAATGGCCCGCATGTCAGCGGTCCTCGGCGCCCGCGACGCCGCCGAACTCACCGCCCTCCTCGACACCGAATGCACCCGCGTCTGCGGCCTCGACCCCCGCCCACTCGACACCCGACGCGCCGACGCCTTCACCGCCCTCCTCCGCGGCGGACACCTCACCTGCCTCTGCACACACCCTCACTGCGAGGCCCAACACCCCTACACAGACACAGACGAGAACACCGGCGAGCAGAACACCGACGAGCAGAACACCGACGAGCAGAACACCGGCGAGCAGAACACCGACGAGCAGAACACCGACGAGCAGAACACCGACGAGCAGAACACCGACGAGCAGAACACCGACGAGCAGAACACCGACGAGCAGAACAGCGACGACACACCCAGCAACCCGGCCGGAGACAGCAACGACCCAGGCGGAGGCAGTGGCCCAGGCGAAGGCAGTGGTTCCGGTGGTGAGTCCGGATCGGGCTCCGGGTCTGCGCCGGGGCACTGATCGGCCCAGGGATTTCGGACACTGGACCCGCTTAGGATGGGGATCTACTGAAATGAGTCCGACCAGCATGAGCAGATCACGGCGATCTTTCTCGGCAGAGTTCAAGGACGAGCTGTGCCGAGAAGTGATCGACTCGTCCAAACCGATCAGTGAAGTCGCCAAGGCCTACGGGGTGGGCGACGACAGTCTGCGGCGGTGGCTGAGCAAGTATCGTGAGACTCACGGCGGCGGCCCC
>NZ_JAHUTG010000065.1:0-1501 GCF_020889545.1 Rhodococcus sp. I2R | reverse complement strand
TCAATACCGTTTACTTACGGCGGCGGTAGGGACTGCGCAGCGAGGACACGGGGTCGGTGGTCGATGCGTGGTGCGCCTCGGTGGTGTGGGTGTTTGACGTGAAATACGGACATTTTCCGTTTGACGACGCGGGGATTTGCTCGGTGGGTTCGGATGGGCAGTAGTTCGCGGACGACTTCTGCTGTGACGCGGCGGTAGGCGTCGGTGTGGGTGTCAGGGGGAAAAACCCGGGTGGCTCGTCGTGCTGCGGCGAGCGGCCCGCAGGGTCCGGGTGAAGGAAATCCTGTCTGGATCTCGTCCGGAATGGTCTGCTATGGAATGCATTACAGATCTGATGGCGTAGTGCACGCAGAGATGCCCGTAGACTTCTTGGAGGACTCCGTCGGAGGTTTTCGATCGTAGGACCACCCTTGGTCCGCGCTGGTGGGTTTTCAGCTCGTCGAATGCGGTCTCGATTTCCCATCGTTGGGCATACAGTACGGCGACCTCGTCGGCGGGTGCGTCCTGCGGGTCGGTGATCGTAGTCAGCAGACGGTAGGTGCGCTGCTCGACGTCGTTGATCGCAGTGTCGGTGCTCGTATCGGTATCGGTGGCGTCGAGGGTGTATTCGATTACGCGGACCGCGACACCGTCGCGGTCGTTGTGGCGTGCGGTCGTGCCAGGATATATGTGTGAGGCGAAAGAGCCATCGGCGTACCGTGTCTCGACGGGCAGTATCGCGTTCGACTTCATTCTCCACACCAGATCGGCTCCGGTCCTGGCGCATCGATTCCACAGGGAGTAGCTGAAGAAGCCGCGGTCCGCCAGCACCAGCATTCCCGCTGTCATCGATGTGGTCACCGACTCGGCGAGGGTCTGCTCGCCCTGTTTGTACGGCCCCAGTGCCACGTTGATGATCGCGTGCGAGCCACACTCGGCCAGTCCCAGGACGCGAACTTGCGGGAATGCCCCACCACGTCCACCGCCACGCGAGGACGGTGGACGACCGAAATACTCCACATTCCCTGCGGTGTCGGGCACATCCAAGGTCAACCCGTCGATACTGGTCAACTGCCATCGCCGATAGAAATCGCCTGGGACACTGCGATCAGCCAACGGCTGAGCAACCCTGGCGTACAACATCTTCAGTGCCTCGGACCCCAACCGTCTGCGAGCCTGAAACAGTGCCGCCTTCGTCGGAACCGTCCACTGGTGCGACCAACCAGAGGCCCACTCGAGACCTGTAACCAACTTGCGGATCACCTCCTCGTACGAATCGGAGGAGAACAATCCCAGTGCCAGAACGTAATACACCACAACTCGCGCCGGCAACAATCGTGACCGCTGCTCCACTCGGTCACACTCGACCAACACTTCGTCGACCACATCCGGTGGAAACACCCGCGTCAACACACCCAACGAAATATGGTCCGTCAACCGCTGAGAATCATCCGGTTTCACCCATCCCACACGCGGCATGACTCAAGAATAACACCCTTGTCATTCTAAGTAAACGGTATTG
>NZ_JAHUTG010000064.1:0-1508 GCF_020889545.1 Rhodococcus sp. I2R | reverse complement strand
CCTAATGGGACTTGATCGGCGAGTCTTCGGCTGGAGCTGGTGCAACCGGAGAACGCTGGTCACCGAGCCGCTGGTGGGTGAGCACTATTTCAACCTGGAGTGATTGTGTGACTCCTAACCCTAGATCGTGCCCCCACCAGTTGGCGAGGGGTCCCAGAATGCTGATGGGGTGTCGTGCCAGTCGAGCACTGATCCATTAGGTCGCGGTCCGGATCCCTCGAGGCTCACCGCCAGTGATCGTATCGAACGCGAGGAGAACCGAATGATTTTCGTGGGAGACGACTGGGCGGAGGACCACCACGACATCCACGTGATGAGCGCCGACGGGACACGCCTGGCGTCACGCCGGCTACCCGAAGGACTTGCGGGCATCAGTGGGTTTCACGAGATGGTGGCCTCACATGCCCAGGCACCGGCCGACGTTGTCGTCGGCATCGAAACCGACCGCGGGCTGTGGGTATCGGCCCTGCTCGCAGCCGGATACACCGTTTACGCAGTCAACCCGTTGGCCGCGGCCCGGTACCGAGACCGCCACCACCTTTCGGGTGCCAAATCCGACACCGGTGACGCCAAACTCTTGGCCGACCTGGTGCGGACCGACCGACACAATCATCGCACTATCGCCGGCGACTCCGCCGACGCCGACGCGATCAAGGTACTGGCCCGCGGGCACCAGAATCTGATCTGGTCCCGCAACCGGCAGACCAACGCTCTGCGCTCGGCGTTGCGCGAGTACTACCCCGCTGCGTTGGATGCGTTCGACAGCCTCCACCACAGCGACGCGATCGCCGTACTCACCTGTGCCGCCTCACCCGCCGAGGCAGCGCACCTGAGCGCCGCGGCGATCCGGGGAGTGTTGAAAAAGTCTGGGAGACAACGCAATATCGAATCCCGCGCCCAGGAAATCCGGAAGGCGTTGCGTACCGAACATCTCACAGCACCGCCGGCGGTCACCACTGCGTACGCTGCCACCACCCGATCGGCGGTGGCGTTGATCGCGGAGTTGAACCGTCAGATCGGCGACCTCGAAGCCGAATTGACCCGCCATTTTGAAGCACACCCGGACGCCGGCATCTACCTCTCCCTGCCAGGACTCGGTGTCATTCTCGGCGCCCGGGTGCTCGGTGAATTCGGTGACGACAGCAACCGATACACCACCGCCAAGTCTCGCAAGAACTACGCCGGTACGTCACCCCTGACGATCGCATCCGGCAAAAAACGCGCCGTACTTGCCCGCCACATCCGTAACCGGCGACTCTACGACGCGATCGACCAATGGGCATTCTGTGCGCTCACCCAAAGCCCGGGTGCCCGTGCGTTCTACGACCAACACCGAGCTGCCGGCGACCTCCACCACCAGGCACTCCGCGCCCTCGGAAACCGCCTCGTCGGCATACTGCACGGCTGCTTACGCCACCACACCGAATACGACGAACACACCGCCTGGGCACACCGAACCGCGCAACAGCCCACCGCCGCTTGACAAATTACGGACCTGGGATGTCTAG
>NZ_JAHUTG010000063.1:0-1549 GCF_020889545.1 Rhodococcus sp. I2R | reverse complement strand
ATAGACGGTATGGAGGTCTTGGCTGGGGCCCCTCCGCATGTAAGCGTGGGTTGCCGACAGGAGTGGGTCCTGGCCGGTAGAGCCACAGATGTGGGAGGCCCCAGTGAAGAATCATCGTACGAGTGTTGGTTTGGATGTGCACGCACGATCGGTGGTGGCGTGCGGTTTGGATGGCGAGACGGGCGAGTTGTTCGAGCGTCGCATGTCGCCTGATCACAAAGAAATCCTGGAGTGGATTCGTTCGCTGCCAGGACTGGTGCATGTCGTCTACGAGGCGGGCCCGACCGGTTTCGGTCTGGCCCGTTTTCTGTTGGCCGCCGGTGTCGATTGTGTGGTGGCGGCACCGTCGAAAATTCAGCGTCCCCCTGGTGACCGCATCAAGACCGATGCCCGTGATGCCCGGCATTTGGCTCGGTTGCTTCATTTGAGTTCTATTGTGCCGGTTCTGATTCCGAGTACCGAGCAGGAGTCCGCTCGTGATCTGGTGCGAGCAAGGGAGGACTGCCGCGGCGATCTGGTGTCCGCACAGCATCGCCTGACACATGTGCTGCTGCGTCAAGGGATCATCTACAGCGGCGGCAAACCCTGGACCGCAGCCCACGATCTGTGGTTACGTCGCCAGCGGTTCGATTCACGTGCACTGCAGATCACCTACGACACCGCCTACGAGACCGTCATCGCCACCACCGAACGCCGGAATCGTCTCGATACCGCCATCGCGGACATGGCTGCGCATTCGTCGTTCACTCCGGTGGTGACCCGGCTGGGGTGCCTTCGTGGGGTGGCGACGTTGACAGCGTTCGGTTTGGCGACGGAGATCGGTGAGTGGGACCGGTTGACCGGCCGCTCGATCGGTGCGTTCGTCGGGTTGATCCCGACCGAGCATTCTTCCGGTGAATCCCGGTCGCAGGGCGGTGTCAGCAAAACCGGCAATGCTCACGTACGCCGACTGCTGGTCGAGGCTGCCTGGCATCATCGCAAGCCGTATCGGCCGGGGCGTGAACTGGTGGCACGGTGGAAGGCGTCGACTCCCAAAGCCAAAGCGCGAGGACATCAAGCGAACCGGCGGCTGCACGCACGGTGGGAACATTTCGACGAACGCGGTAAACGTGCGGTGGTCGCCAATGCCGGGATCGCACGAGAGCTGGCCGGCTGGTGCTGGTCGTTGGCCACGCTCGAGGAATGACTGAAGCTCCGACGCCGAAGTAGCGATCTGCGTCGGGATAGATGTCCGGAATGAACGGTCGACGACGATGTGGGATGTGGCCGAGCGTCTGGGAGTGACCCGCTAGCCGCCTATGAGCAATCCTCAACTGCGCGTTGGGATCACGCTCGACTCATAGACTTGCGATCCACTCCAGCCGAAACAGTCCGTCCTGCGGTAACCAACCCGCGTATATGAGAGTTGACGACGCGTCGAACACTACGACACGCTCACCTCCCACTCGCATCGATCACCATCCCGGCAACAGGAAGCGGTGGCACACACGACGGTGCGTGCCACCGCTTCACCATGCCGTCGTTGACAGGCCGACCTCCATATGAGGCG
>NZ_JAHUTG010000062.1:0-1713 GCF_020889545.1 Rhodococcus sp. I2R | reverse complement strand
CGCATCTTCAGGAGGATCAGTGACTGCCCTAGCTCCTAGGCCCACTCCCGCTGTGACGGCGGCGAGGCCTTTTCCGCCGCGGATGGGACCGAAGGGTTCGTTCGTGCACAAGGCGGTGACGACGACTGATCCCAAGGTGTTGGGGGTCATGTACATCGTTACCTCGTTCGTGTTTTTCCTTATCGGTGGGTTGATGGCGCTGTTGATGCGCTCGGAGTTGGCTGTTCCGGGGCTGCAGTTTCTGTCGAATGAGCAGTACAACCAGTTGTTCACGATGCATGGCACGGTCATGTTGTTGCTGTATGCGACGCCGATCGTGTTCGGGTTCGCCAATTACATTCTGCCGTTGCAGATCGGTGCTCCGGATGTGGCGTTTCCGCGGTTGAATTCGTTTTCGTATTGGTTGTATTTGTTCGGGGCGTTGATCGCGTCGGCGGGGTTCATCACTCCTGGTGGTGCTGCGGACTTCGGGTGGACGGCGTATACGCCGTTGACGTCGGCGTTGCATTCGCCGGGTGTGGGTGCGGATCTGTGGATCATGGGTCTGGCGTTGGCGGGGTTGGGCACCATTTTGGGTGGGGTGAACATGATCACCACGGTGATTTGTTTGCGTGCTCCGGGTATGACGATGTTCCGGATGCCGATTTTCACGTGGAATATTTTGGTGACGTCGATTTTGATTTTGTTGGCGTTTCCGTTGTTGACGGCGGCGTTGTTGGGGTTGGCGGCGGATCGTCATCTGGGGGCGCATCTGTTCGATCCGGCCACTGGTGGTGTGTTGTTGTGGCAGCACTTGTTCTGGTTCTTCGGTCATCCCGAGGTGTACATCATCGCGTTGCCGTTCTTCGGGATCGTGTCGGAGATTTTTCCGGTGTTTTCGCGTAAGCCGATTTTCGGGTACACGGGGTTGATCTACGCGACGATCGCGATCGCGGCGTTGTCGATTGCGGTGTGGGCGCATCATATGTATGCCACGGGTGCGGTGTTGTTGCCGTTCTTCTCGTTCATGACGTTCTTGATCGCGGTGCCGACCGGGGTGAAGTTCTTCAACTGGATTTTCACGATGTGGCGGGGTCAGGTGACGCTCGAGACGCCGATGTTGTTCTCGATCGGGTTCTTGGTGACGTTCTTGTTCGGTGGGCTTTCGGGTGTGTTGTTGGCGTCGCCGCCGATCGATTTCCATGTCACCGATAGTTACTTCGTGGTGGCGCATTTCCATTACGTGGTGTTCGGGACGGTGGTGTTCGCGACGTATGCGGGTATCTATTTCTGGTTCCCGAAGATGACGGGCCGGTTGATGGACGAGCGGTTGGGGCGGTGGCATTTCTGGTTGACGTTCATCGGTTTTCACGCGACGTTCCTGGTGCAGCATTGGCTCGGTAACGAGGGGATGCCGCGTCGGTACGCTGATTACCTGGCCTCGGATGGGTTCACGAATTTGAACATCATTTCCACGGTCGGTGCGTTCGTGCTCGGTGCGTCGACGTTGCCGTTCGTGTGGAATGTGTTCAAGTCCTATCGGTACGGTGAGGTGGTCACCGTCGATGATCCGTGGGGGTACGGCAACTCTTTGGAGTGGGCGACCTCGTGCCCGCCGCCGCGGCACAATTTCACCGAGCTGCCTCGTATCCGTTCCGAGCGTCCGGCGTTCGAGTTGCATTACCCGCATATGGTCGACCGGATGCGCGCCGAAGCCCACGTCGGTCCCGGGTC
>NZ_JAHUTG010000061.1:0-2391 GCF_020889545.1 Rhodococcus sp. I2R | reverse complement strand
TATCGGTGGACGACCTCACGTGTCGGTCTGTGTACGACCTGATGTGTCGGTGTCCGGCAGGTTCATGATGCCGGTGCTTCGACCGGTGTGACAAGTCCTTGCCGGTCTTTGAGCCGGTAGCTGGGGCCGTTGATGGCCAGGACGTCGCAGTGATGCAGGAGTCGGTCGAGGATGGCGGTGGCGAGGACGTCGTCACCGAGGACGGTTCCCCACTCGGTGAAGTGCTTGTTGCTCGTGATGATCGTGGAGCCTTTTTCGTATCTGCGGCTGATCAGCTGGAAAAACATGTTGGCTTCGTCGCGGTCGAGAGCGAGATAGCCGACTTCGTCGATCACCAACAGCGATGGTCGCATGAGATTGGCGAGTTGGCGAGGGAGCCGGTTGGCAGCGTCGGCTGCTTTGAGTTTGCGGACGAGGTCGTCGAGGGTGGTGAAGTAGATTGATTTCCCGGCTTGGCAGGCAGCGACAGCCAGCCCGATCGCGATGTGAGTCTTGCCCACCCCGGGTGGCCCGAGAATGGCGATATTCCCTGCGCCGGTGAGGAATTCCAGTGTCGCGAGGTCACGTACCCGACGTGGTTCGAGTCCAGGCTGGAAGGTGTAGTCGAAGTCGTCGAGGGTTTTGTGGTGCGGCAACCCGGACAGTTTGAGGGCATTGCGGAACCGCCGGGATTCGCGGACGGCGACTTCTTCGGCGAGGAGGTGGTCGACGAAGTCGAGGTAGCCCATCTGGGCGGAGTCGGCGCGGGCGGCGGATTCGGTGACCGATTCAGCTGTGTGGCCGAGGCCGAGCCGGATGGCGTTGTCGATGATCCGTTGGGTGGTCAATGAACTCATGATTGAGTATCCGTTCTTGAAGACTGCTGCAGGACAGTAACTGTCGAGGATCTAGACGGCGTAGGCGGAGAGGGGTCGGCGTTCGACGTGGACATGGCCGACGAGGGAGATGACTTTCGCGGTTAACGGATCGGGTCCGTCGACGCCGCCTGATGCCGGTGTGTCGGTGGTGGCGGAGTTGCTGCGTCCGTCGGTGGTGGCACGGGTGTGACCGTCGGGCAGTGATGCCCAGTGCGCCGGGTCCACGACCCAGGCACCGCGGACGTGAGAGCGGGCGTGTACGGCCAGGACGGTGCCGCCGGCGCTGTCGAGGGTGGCGATGGCGATGTTGTCGCTTCCTGCGCGGACCTGCACTCGTTGACCTGCTCGAACCCGGTCGGCGGGGACGGAGTAGAGCGAGGCTTCGAAGGAAATCAGCGAGTCGTTGCCGATGCGGCGTAGATGAGCTTCGGCGACCAGATACGGCTCGGCCGGGACCGGACGTAGGGCTGCGTGGTCGACATCCGCCCGGACGCCGATGACCTCACGGTGAGTGCGGTGCACCTGAGTCCGGCGGATTGGGACCCAGTCCATGAAGGTGCGGTCGGTATCGGCGAGGTCGGTGAACGTCCGGCCGGCGAGGACATGATCGCGGACGATTTTCACCTGCCGTTCCACCCGGCCCTTGCCGGTGGGCCGGTACGCGGCGAGGACGTCGATGTCGAAGCCGTAGTGCCCCGAGAACGCCACTGCCGCAGGGTGCAACGGAACTGCATGTCCGGGCCGGACATGCTTGCGGACAATGGTTTTAGTGCGGTCGTAGACGATCGAACCAGGCACACCACCGAAGTGTGCGAAGGCCCGGATGTGGCTGCCCCAGAATGCGGCGGCGTCCATCGAGTGGGTGTAGCAGCAGAACGGGTCACGCGAATACGACAGGACCATGTGGAAGGAGTAGACCTTGCGGCCGGTGCCGAACAGGTCGCCTTCGTCGCCCCAGTCCACTTGCGCTTGGGCGCCGGGGATCGTTTCGAAGCGGCGGTGCAGATTACCCAGGCCGGACTCCTCGGCTCCGAGTTCGTCGCGGATGATCGGTCGCGCTGTGCTGCAATAGATTTTGACGCGTTGGTAGTTGACGGTGACGGACTTGTCGCGGGTGAGGCGTTCGTGGATGACCGAGGCTGCGATGGTGATGTCGGCGCGCAGCATCTCCTCGATCATGGCGGCGATGTCGTCGGTGATGGCACGCTGCTGGGTTCCTGCTCTCGAAGTCCCCTGCGGTGGATGCGCGGGTGCATCCTCGGCGAGGTATCGGCGGACGGTGCGCCAATCGCAGCCGCATTCGCGGGCGATGTCGGCGTAGGTCGCGCCGGCCTCGTGCAAGGTTTTGAAACGGCGGATGTTCATCCAAGACTCTCCATCAAGGATCATGACAAGGGCCACCCTTCGGGTTCGTCGACTTGGCGGTAGACGATTCGAAGGGTGGCCCTTGTCGTGGGCGAGTTACGACAGGACTCGCCGAGCACCTACACATGAGGTTGTACGGGGACCGTCACGTGAGGGTGTACACCGATAC
>NZ_JAHUTG010000060.1:0-2477 GCF_020889545.1 Rhodococcus sp. I2R | reverse complement strand
TCGCGGTCGAAGGCTTTGACGTCTTCGAGGGTGCGGATTTCGTAGTATTGGCGGGTGATGACTTCCAGGAGTGCGCCGGGGTCGGTGATTCGTGCTGCGAGGAGGTCGATCAGGGGTTCGGGGGTGGAGACGAGGGCGTCGATGCGGGCGGCGTAGTCGGGTGCGTCGGGGTTTTCGGTGAGGTATTGCAGGCTTCCTCGGACTCCGTCGTAGACCTGTTCGCGTGCGCGGCGGATTTGGGGGGCGTCGAACAACCGGAAGCGGAGGTTGCGTGCGACGTCGCCGATGACGGGGTATCGGGCTTGGGTGGCGACGATGAGACGTTCGAGGACCTCTCCGATGGCGGTGTCGGAGGTTTTGTCGGCGGAGTCGTCGAGCCAGTGGTCGAGGAGGGCGGCGATGACCGGTACTTGGTTTTCGATGCGTTGCAGGGCGAGGAAGACTCGGTAGACTGCTTCTTCGAGTTCGGGACTGCGGGCGAGGTCGTCGATGTCGTAGTGGCGGAGGGCGCGGGAGAGTTTGCTGCGGAACGCTTCCGGGAGACCTTGGATGTCGACATCGAGTGAGTGCAGGAACGAGTGGAAATGTTCGCGGGGGGAATGGACCCGTTCGTCGGTGTTTTCCTCGTCCATGGTGGGGCGGTTGCGGGCGAGTTCGCAGATGTCGGCGAAGGTGTTGAGCAGGACCAGTTCTGCTTCGACGACGGCGGTGTCGTCGCCGGTGACTGCGGTGCGCAGTTGTTCGTATCCGGAGAGCAATGCTCGGGCGCGGGAGGCGCTGACATCGAATCCGGTGATCAGTGCGGACAATTCTTCCAACCGTGCCAACGCTCGGCAGCTGGCCGATTCGTTGCCTGGGCCCGCTACGGTGCGGAACTGCACGCGTTCGGTCTGGGTGGAGGTTTTCTGCTCCCCGGCTTGATCGACCCGCAGCAGGGCGGCACCGGAATCGACTTGACCGTTCACCGAGGCGAGGACTTCACGGACCCGGCCCGCGTAGGGCGAGCGGACCGCGGTTTCCATTTTCATCGACTCGAGCACCACCAGTGTCTGGCCGGCTTCGACGTCGTCACCGACAGCGACGGGGACCGCGACGACGACGGCGGGGGCGGGGGCACGCACCAGCCCGGCCTCGTCCTGGCTGATCTGATGGGTGATGCCGTCGACCTCGACGAGGAAATGCGCGGCACCGGCGACGGTGACCACCTGGTAGCGGCGATCGCCGAGGATGAGTCGGCTTTCGTACTTCCCGAGCCGTTCGATGTCGACCTGCAACTCACCGCTGCCACTGACACCGCTGCCGCTGTCGCTGTCGAGGATGTCGCCGTCGATGCGGTAGCGGTGTGGTCCGAGTTGTCCGACGCCGAGGGTGTAGCCCTGTCCTTGGTAGTTCAGTTCGACGGTGCGGCCGATGGTGTGTGCGGCGCGGGGGCGGCCACCGCGGGCGGAGGCGAGGAACGCGGCCCGCTCGTGGGCTTCGGCGCTGTCGTAGGCATCGATGGCGGCGGCGAGGATCGCGATGTCGGCGACGGTCGTCGGTCCGGTGGGGGTGCCGGCGTCGGTGCGGTCGAGCCACCCGGTATCAGCGGATCCGGAGATCACCTCGTTCTTGTCGAGCAGGCCGAGGAGGAACGATTTGGTGGTGGTGCCGCCGTCGATGACCACCGTCGTCTCACGTAGTGCGGTGCGCAACCGGGCGAATGCTTCGTCGCGGTCGCGGCCCCAGGCGATGATCTTGGCGACCATGGAATCGTAGTCGGGGGGAATGACATCGCCTTGGGCGATGCCGGTGTCGACGCGCAGACCGGAGCCGAGGGGGAACTTGAGCAGCTCCACCGTGCCCGGTGCCGGGGCGAACCCGTTGTCGGCGTCCTCGGCGTTCAGGCGCGCTTCCACCGCATGCCCGAACTCCGGTGGGCAATCGCCGTCGAGACGCTCCCCGTTGGCGACCTGGATCTGTAGTTTCACCAGGTCCAGTCCGGTGGTGAACTCGGTGATGGGGTGTTCGACCTGCAGGCGGGTGTTGACCTCGAGGAAGGTGAAGATTTTCTGTTCGGGCTGATACAGGTACTCCACGGTGCCGGCGCCGACGTACCCGGCGGCGCGGACCAGCTCACTCGATACCGTCCGTAGGTGATCGGCCTGCTCCTTCGACAGCAGCGGTGAGCTCGATTCTTCGATGACCTTCTGGTTGCGTCGCTGAATCGAGCAGTCCCGCACACCCGGCGCCCACACGTTGCCGTGCTCGTCGGCGATGACCTGCACTTCGACGTGGCGGGCATCGGTGACGAGACGTTCGATGAACACCACCGGGTCACCGAAAGACCGCTCCGCTTCACCTTGGGTGCGTTCGAGAGCGAGTTCGAGTTCGTCCTCGGCGAAGACCTTGCGGATTCCTCTCCCGCCGCCGCCGGAGCGGGCCTTGATGATCAACGGATACCCGATCGCCGCCGCGTGACGGCGGGCATCGGAGCGGGT